>NZ_JBEXID010000035.1:0-77111 GCF_040608395.1 Streptomyces sp. NPDC005181 | reverse complement strand
GGAACCGACAGATCTACTCCAAGGCAGTTGAGGCCAGTTGTCGCACGGGTCAGGCTCCGGCCCCCGACGGCACCCCACGAGTCTCACAGTTGTCGTAGTACAGCGGGAACTGGACCGTGTTCCCCTGGCTGTCGTACGTCTTGAGCTGGCTCTCGTTGCCGCGCCCGCAGCAGGAGTAGTACGGGCTGGCGTCCATGATCACGGGTATCTTCCGGCCCTGCGCTGCGGGTTCGCGCGGCCGCACGATGTCGACGGCGACCCGGTCGCTCTTCCCGTTTCCGTCGCCGTCCAGTCCGGTGTCCACCCAGACGGACTCACGGACGGCGTTCTCGTACGAGTAGACGGCTCTGCTCTCCCGCGGGCTCGCGCCCTGCGCGCCTGCCGGTGAGAGCAGGACGGCCATCAGGGCGGCCGAGGCCGCCACCACCAGCGATCTGTACGTCAAGCGGGTGCCCCGCACACGTATCGGCATCTGCGGAAGGTACCCCGGTCAACTCCTGTGCAACAGGGGGCGATTCCGCATCGACGTGACGTGGAAGCAGTCGAGATTGCCATGACGGCCGAAGGGCGCCGGTGTGACAGCAGCGGTCATGGACACGTCCGGGACTGACCCGAAGGGTTCGGCCTGCGCGCCGCCTTCCCTGGTGGGGCGGCGCCCGGTCGCGGGCCGGTGGGACCGGTCGGGCGGGACTTCACGGACACCACCCCCTAGGCTGGTGGGGTTCGTGCTGTTCCGCCAGCCTCGGCCGATTCCGGCCGGTTCCCGCGCGTACGAGGAGCGTCCCTTGCCCGGTCCGACCCCCGATTCCTCCCGTGATGCCCGCCCCACACTGGAGGCCGTGGCGGCCCGCGCCGGCGTCTCCCGGGCAACGGCCTCCCGGGTCGTGAACGGCGGGGCGGGGGTGCGGCAGCCGCTGGTGGACCAGGTCCGCAAGGCGGTCGAGGAGCTCGGGTACATACCGAACCATGCCGCGCGGACCCTGGTCACCCGGCGCAACGGCGCGGTGGCCGTGATCATCGACGAGCCGGAATTCCGGATCTTCTCCGACCCGTTCTTCTCCCGGCAGATCCGTGGCATCAGCCGTGAACTGAACGCGCACGACGCCCAGCTGGTGCTCCTCCTGGTGGAGGGCAGTGGGGACTTCGACCGGGTCACCCGCTATCTGGCCGGTGGCCATGTGGACGGCGTGCTGGCGTTCTCGCTGCACACCGACGACGAACTGCCCGCCGTCATCAGCCGGTTCCGGGTCCCCACGGTCTACGGCGGCCGCCCCGGCACACCGGGGGACGCATCGGAACACGTCGTCCCCTACGTCGACTGCGACAACCGCGGCGGCGCGCGCGAGGCCGTACGCCATCTGGTCGCTCTCGGCCGGCAGCGGATCGGGCACATCGCGGGGCCCCGCGACCAGACGTCGGCGCTCGACCGGATCGACGGCTACCGCGATGTGCTGCCCGACGGCGATCCGTCACTGGTCGTGGACGGCGACTTCACCGTCGAGGGCGGCGCCCGGGCGATGGCCGAGCTGCTGGAACGCCACCCCGACCTCGATGCCGTGTTCGCGTCCAACGACCTGATGGCGTCCGGCGCCCTTCGGGTGCTGGGCGAGCACGGCCGCCGGGTACCGGAGGATGTGGCGCTGGTCGGCTTCGACGACATGGAGCAGGTCGCCGAAGCGACCGATCCTCCGTTGACGACGGTCCGTCAGGATATCGAGGGAATGGGGCGGCTGATGGTGCGGCTGCTGATGCAGCGGCTGAACGGCGAAGGGGAGGAGCCCGATTCGGTGATCACGCCGACCGAGCTGGTCCGGCGGGCCTCCGCCTGACCCGTCCGGACGCGCGACGCCATGGCTCCGGCAGCCCTGCCCGCGTACGGCCCGTACGACGGCGACCGGCCGGCGGACGCCCGCAGTCAGCGAAGGCGCAGCCTACAGCCGAACAGCGTGGGCCCGAGTGAGGCTCAGTGGGTGCCCCGCATCCGCTGGGCGGCTCGGGCCCGACGCGCGTACGGCAGATAGCGCAGCCGCTCGGGAAGCACGGGCACCACGGCCCGCACGACACCGCAGAACCGCCGCAGTTTCCGCTCCTGCGCGTCCGTCCACTCCAGACCGATCGCCTCGCGCGCGTCCGGCGGCATCAGCCCGACGGTGATGAACCTGCGGAACCGGGCCAGGGGCGGGAGCAGGACCGGCCACAGGGCCTTGAGCAGCAGCCTGAGCGGCAGCGGACCCCGGTCCGGCGGCTGCACCGGCCGGTCGGTGGCGACCAGCTCCTCGACGACGACGGTCGCCTCTATCTCGTCGGCGAGCATCTTGCGGTAGTACGGCCAGAACTCTTCGATCGACTGCGGCATGTCCCGGTCGTGGATACCGAGGATCCGGCCGACCTGGAGCCATTCCCGGTACAGGGCTCGCTCCTGCTCCGCGGTGAGCGGGCGGACGAGATACCGCGTGCCGTACTGGTAGATGGGGAAGCCCGTGGCGTGCACCCACGCATAGTTCGCGGGTGACAGCGCATGGTAGCGGCGCCCGCGGGTATCGGTGCCCTGAATGGTGCGGTGCAGCTTCCGGAGCCTGCGCCCCTCATCGGCGGCTTCCTCGCCCCCGTACACCCAGAGCTGGAGCGAGCGCAGGGACCGCTCGCCGCGCCCCCACGGGTCCGTGCGGAACACCGAGTGATCGTCGACGCCCGCGCCGACCGCCGGGTGGGCGACCTGAAGGGTGAGGGCGGCGGGGAGCATCAGCAGGGCGCGGACGTCTCCGGCCAGGCTCCAGAGCACTCCGCCGGGCGGCGGCGGCTCGGGATCCCGCTCCCGACCCCTGTCCCGGGGTGCTTCGCTGCTCATGCGGGTGCTCCCAGCAGTCGGCGGACGCGCGGGCCGGTGCCCGGCTGATGTGTGTTCCAGTATGCGATCGCGGGCGAGCCGACGACCGACAGGAGCGGCGGAACCCGCGACACCGCTTGGGCCGGCGTCCGCACTGTCCGCAGGAGGCGGTGCCCTCCGTCACCGCCAGCCGGCCGCTTCCAGCACCGCGGCCGCGGCCTCACCGACGGATCGGCCGGTCGCCTCGACCGCGAAGTCCTCCACCCGGGCGCGGTCGAGGATCCCGTCCAGCTCCCCCGATCTCTCCAGGTACCAGCGCAGCGCCTCGGGCTCGTCCGCATGGCGCCGCGACAGCCGCTCCCGGACCACCGGCAGCTCGACCCGGAGCCGGCACACGGACAGGCCGACGCCCACCGCCTCGCCGCACTGCTTCCGGTCCTCCGCGTCCTCGACGACGCCCGCGAGAACGATCCGGGTGACGCCCGCATCGAGGTAGTTGCCGACCATGCATCGCAGATTGCGCAGCAGAACCGCGAAGTTGAAGCAGTCGTCGGCGGGCGCGGGCCAGGTCCGGCACAGCCAGTCCATGTCGATGACGGCGTTGGGCACCCCCGCGCCGGTGAGCAGATCACCCGCGGCGCCGGCCACCGACGTCTTGCCTGCCCCAACCGTGCCGGTGATCAGCAGGGCGCGGGCTTCCGGATCGCTGTCGGTTCGCATGGCCGGGAGCCTACGGTGGGCGATGGTTCACCGGCCGGCCGGGTTCAGCCCTCCCCGTACAGCGCCTCGATGAGCTCTGCGTGCTTGTACCGGATCACCCGGCGGCGCAGTTTCAGGGACGGGGTCAGTTCGCCCGTCTCCGGGCCCCATTCCTCCGACAGCAGCCGGTACCGCTTGATCTGCTCCGTCCGGTTGAGCCTGGCGTTGGCCGCCCCGACGGCGCGGGCGATCTCCTCCTGTACCGCTGGGTGGTCGGCCAGGGCGGCCGGATCGCTGTCGATGCCCCGGGCCGTCGCCCAGGCCGGGGCCATCTCGGGGTCCAGGACCAGCAGGGCGACCAAGTAGGAGCGGCCGTCGCCGTGGACGAGGGCCTGGCCGATCAGCGGGTGTTCCTTGAGGGTGTTCTCGACGAGGGCCGGGGAGACGTTCTTGCCGGTCGAGGTGACGATCATTTCCTTCTTGCGGTCGGTGAGCCACAGGTAGCCGTCCCCGTCGATCCGGCCGATGTCACCGGTCGCGAACCAGCCGTCCGCGTCGAGGGCGCGCTCCACCGTGCCGTCGGCGCGCACATAGCCGGTGAAGACCGTCTCGCCGCGCACCAGGATCTCGCCGTCGTCCGCAGTCCTCAGTTCCAGGCCCTCCAGCGGCCGGCCCACCGAGCCGAGCCGGAACCCGGCCGGGCTGTTGCAGGTGAAGACGCCGACTGTCTCGGTCAACCCCCACGCATCCATGATCACGATGCCGAAGCCGGCCCAGAAGCGGACCACGTCGAGCGGCATCGGCGCGGACGCGCTCGCCGCCCACACCAGCTTGTCGAAGCCGGCCAGTGCCAGAAGGGGTTCCAGCACCGTCGTCCTGGCCTGCCGGTAGGCGGCTTCCAGTTCGGGTGGTGGCTGTTCGCCGCGCTCCCGATGGGCGACGTGCTCGCGGGCCGTGCCCGCTGCCGCGTCGATCGCCGTGCGCTGTTCCTCCGGCAGGGCGGCCAGGGCGGCCCGCAGGGATGCGGCGAGCTTCTCCCAGACGCGCGGGACGCCGAAGAACTGGGCAGGGTGCAGAGCCCGCGCCGCAGCCGCGACCGCCGCCGGGTCGGGGCAGAGGTGGACGTGCGAGGCGCGGAAGACCGGCAGATAGATGCCGAGCATCCGCTCGGCGATATGGGCGAACGGGAGGTAGCAGAGGTGCGCGGCATGGTCGGGGAGTTCGACCATCCGGTCCAGGGCGAGCGCGTTGACGACGACGCTGCGGTGAGTGATCGGGACGGCCTTGGGGTCGCCGGTGGTGCCGGAGGTGTAGACGACCGTCAGAGGGTCGTCGGCCCGCGACTCCTGCCAGGCCTTCTCGAAGGCGTCCGGCCGGTACAGCCGGGCTCCGGTGGCGTGCAACGACCCGTACGAACGGTGGGGTCCCGCTTCCCCGGCCTCGACGACCACCAGCTTCTCCAGCGGTACGGTGACGTCGGCGAGCAGCGGCTCCCAGCGTTCCCGTTCCCGTGCGCCCTCGACGATCGCGAACCGGGCGCGGCTGTGCCGGGCGATGTGCGCGATCTGTTCGGGGGCCGCGGTGCCGTACACCGTCACGGGGACGGCTCCCAGGTGGGTGAGGGCGAGGTCGGTCAGCCAGTGTTCGGGCCGGTTGCCCATCATCATGAGAACCTGCTCGCCGCGTTCCACTCCGAGCGCGGTGTACCCGGCCGCGAGCACAGCGGTCTTGCGCCGTACCTCGTGCCAGGTGAGGGTCGTCCATCCGCTCTCGTGCCCCTCGGCCAACCACGAGAGGGCCGGCAGATCACCATGGTCCTCGGCGTTGCGCTGCAGCAGAGCGGGGAGGGTGAGTTGCCCGGGTTCGGCGGGAAGTCGCAGGATCGTGGTCACGGCCGCCTCCTGGCGCCATCGGCCGGACCGTGCGGGTCCGTACCGGAGGGTGGGACTGCGCTTCGATGGTGCCGGAGACTTTCACAACAGTGGTGAGACAGCAATACTGTTGAACCGGATTGATGCACACGGACGCGGGCCGTGCCCCCGTACAGGCGTCACCGGGACAGCAGCGCCCAGCAGTCAGCAGCGAGGAGCAGACATGGCGACCGGGACCGAGGAGCCTACGCTCACCGTCGACGAGCTGGCGGCGCGCGCCGGAGTGACCGTACGCACCGTGCGCTTCTACAGCACCCGGGGGCTGCTGCCGCCCCCGGTGATCGGACCGCGCCGGGTCGGGCGCTACGGGCACGACCACCTCTCCCGCCTGGCGCTGATCGAGGAACTGCAGCACCAGGGCATGACACTCGCCGCGATCGAACGCTATCTGGAGCAGCTGCCGCCCGATCTGAGCGCCCACGACCTGGCGGTCCACCGGGCGCTGGTGGCGTCCTGGGCGCCGGACTCGGCGGAGGAGGCGACCCGGGCGGAGCTGGAGCGGCGCGCAGGGCGGGCGCTGACCGAGGAGGACGTGGACCGGCTGGCCGCGATGGGTGTACTGGAGCGCGCGGAGGCGGCGGGGGGCAGCTTCCGGGTCGATCCGGGGATGCTGCGGCTGGGGGTCGAGCTGCTCGACGTACCGATCGCCAACGAGACGATCCTCGCCGCGCGCACGGTGCTGCTGGAGCACACCCGATCCGCCGCGCACGAGCTGACGCGGCTGTTCAGGGACGAGGTGTGGAACCCGTACCGGGAGCGGGAGTCGGACCCGGAACATGTGGCGGCGATGAAGTCGCTGTCGGCCCATATGCAGCCGATGGTGCTGCAGGCGCTGGTGACCGCGTTCCAGCGGTCGCTCAAGGAAGAGCTGCGGGCCGCGTTCACGGCGGAGTGAGCCCCCCGCCGCCGGCGGCCGCAGCTCCCCGGTCCGCTACGAGGCGGCGTCGTCCCACAACTCGGTGGTGTGGGCGTCGATGAGTGCGCCGATCCGGTCGAGGAAGGCGTCGGCGGGTTGCGGGTCGAGGCGACGCCCGTCGCGCAGCCGCACGGCGACGTGGTCGTCGGCGGCTTCCTTCGCTCCGATCACGGCTTGGTACGGCACCAGGCGATCCTCCCTGATGCGGGCGCCCAGGGTGCCGCGTTCCGGCCCGGCGATCGCGGCCCGCAGCCCGCGGTCGGTGCAGCGCGCGGCCAGCGTCACGGCGTTCGGCAGTTCCGCCTCGGAGATCGGGAGGATCGCCAGCTGGGTCGGGGCGAGCCAGGCGGGGAAGGCGCCGCCGTGCTGTTCGATGAGATGGGCGACGGCCCGCTCCACGCTGCCGATGATGCTGCGGTGGACCATGACCGGCCGGTGTTTCGCCCCGTCCGCGCCGATGTAGTGCAGGTCGAACTGCTCGGGCTGGTGAAAGTCGACCTGGACGGTGGACAGGGTGGATTCCCTGCCCGCACCGTCGGTGACCTGGACGTCGATCTTCGGGCCGTAGAACGCGGCCTCGCCCTCCGCCGAGTCGTACGGCAGGCCGGAGCGGTCGAGTACCTCGGTGAGCAGGGCGGTGGACCGCTGCCACTTCTCCGGCGCGGCCACGTACTTGCCGCCGGGTCCGGGGAGGGAGAGCCGGTATCGGGCCGGGCGGATGCCCAGCGCCTCGTACGCGCTGCGGATCATCTCCAGGGCGGCCCGCGCCTCGTCGGCGACCTGGTCCAGGGTGCAGAAGATGTGCGCGTCGTTCAGCTGGATGGCCCGGACGCGGGTCAGTCCGCCGAGCACGCCGGAGAGTTCGGAGCGGTACATGCCGCCCAGTTCGGCCATGCGCAGCGGCAGCTCGCGGTAGCTGTGGGAGCGGGAGCGGTAGATCACCGCGTGGTGGGGGCAGAGGCTCGGCCGCAGGACGACCTGCTCCGATCCGAGGTCCATCGGTGGGAACATGTCGTCGCTGTAGTGCGACCAGTGCCCGGAGATCTCGTACAGCTCCCGCTTGCCCAGCACCGGCGAGTACACATGCCGGTAGCCGGCCCGCCGCTCGGCGGTGCGGATGTACTCCTCCAGGGTGTGCCGCACGGTCGCGCCGTCGGGCAGCCAGTACGGAAGTCCCGCGCCGATCAGCGGGTCGGTGTCGAACAGGGCCAGTTCGCGGCCGAGCTTGCGGTGGTCGTGCATGGCGGTCTCCTCGCGGTCGTCGGGCGAGTGACCACAGTCCGAAGCCCCGGGGCACTCGCCCCGGGGCTTCGGACTGAGACATCTGTCAGCGCGCCGGGACACTCTCCGGCGTCGTCGTCATGGCAGCGCGCTTCATGGCGCTGACGCTAGCAGGGTGCCCCACTGTCCACCCGGTATTTTCCGGCCGGAGGGTGCGGATACCGCAGCCCCCGGCCGGTACGTGCCCCGCTGGGGCCGCCGGTCAGTCGTGGAAGGTCTCGCCCTTCCCGGCCTTCTCCACCAGCAGCGCCGGCGGCAGGAACCGGTCGCCGTACTTCTCGGCGAGTTCCCGGGCGCGCGCCACGAAGCCGGGCAGGCCGCCCTCGTACCCGTTGATGTACTGGAGCACGCCTCCGGTCCACGGCGGGAAGCCGATGCCCATGATGGAGCCGATGTTGGCGTCGGCGACCGAGATGAGGACGTTCTCCTCCAGGCAGCGGACGCTGTCCAGTGCCTCGGAGAAGAGCATGCGCTCCTTCATGTCGACGAAGGGGATGTCGGTGTCGGCCCTCGTGAAGTGCTCGCGCAGCCCAGGCCACAGCCCGGCGCGCTTGCCGTCCTCGTCGTACGCGTAGAAGCCCGCGCCGCCGCTGCGTCCGGTACGTCCGAACTCGTCGACCATCCGGTCGATGACCTCGTCCGCGGGGTGTCCGGCCCAGGTGCCGCCCGCCTCCTCGACCGCGCGCTTCGTCTCGTTGCGGATCTTGCGGGGCAGGGTCAGCGTCAGCTCGTCCATCAGCGAGAGGACCTTGGCAGGGTAGCCGGACTGCGCCGCGGCCTGCTCGACCGACGCGGGCTCGACGCCCTCGCCGACCATGGCGACGCCCTCGTTGATGAACTGGCCGATGACACGCGAGGTGAAGAAGCCGCGCGAGTCGTTGACGACGATCGGCGTCTTCTGGATCCGGCGGACCAGGTCGAAGGCGCGTGCCAGGGCCTCGTCGCCTGTCTGCTCGCCCTTGATGATCTCGACGAGCGGCATCTTGTCGACGGGCGAGAAGAAGTGCAGGCCGATGAAGTCGGCGGGGCGCCTGACCCCCTCGGCGAGGACCGTGATCGGCAGGGTCGAGGTGTTGGAGCAGAGCAGTGCGTCGGGCTCGATGATGTCCTGGATCTCCTGGAACACCTTGTGCTTGAGCGCGGTGTCCTCGAACACCGCCTCGATGACGGCGTCGCAGCCCGCCAGATCGGCCGGGTCGCCGGTCGGGGTGATACGGGCCAGCAGCTCGTCGCGCTTCGCCTCGGTCGTACGGCCCCGGGCGAGGGCCTTGGCGAGCAGCTTCTCGCTGTATGCCTTGCCCCGGGCGGCTGCCTCCATGGAGACGTCCTTGAGGACGACGTCGATGCCGGCGCGGGCGCAGGAGTACGCGATCCCGGCGCCCATCATTCCGGCGCCGAGGACGGCGACCTTGGTGACCTGGCGCTCCTCGATGCCCTTGGGGCGATTGGCGCCGGAGTTGACGGCCTGCAGGTCGAAGAAGAACGCCTGGATCATGTTCTTCGAGATCTGGCCGGTGACGAGCTCGGTGAAGTACCGGGCCTCGATGGTCAGCGCGGTCTCGAAGTCGACCTGGGAGCCCTCGACGGCGGCGGCCAGAATGTTGCGGGGCGCCGGCATGGGGGCGCCCGCGAGCTGCTTCTTCAGGTTGGCCGGGAAGGCGGGCAGGTTGGCGGCGAACTTCGGGTGGGACGGGGTGCCGCCGGGAATCTTGTAGCCCTTGACGTCCCAGGGCTGCTGGGACTCGGGGTTGGCGTCGATGAAGGCGCGGGCCTTGTCGAGCATCTCCTCGGGCGTGGCCGCGACCTCGTGGACGAGGCCGTTCTCCAGGGCGCGCTTCGGGGTGTACTGGGTGCCCTGGAGGAGGACCTTCAGCAGCGCGTCGGCGACGCCCATGAGGCGCACGGTGCGGGTGACGCCGCCGCCCGCGGGCAGCAGGCCGAGGGTGACCTCGGGCAGGCCGATGCGGGAGCCGGGCGCGTCGAGGGCGATGCGGTGGTGGGAGGCGAGCGCGATCTCGTAACCGCCGCCGAGGGCAGCTCCGTTGATCGCGGCGACGACGGGGATACCGAGGGTCTCGATGCGGCGCAGCGACTTCTTGATGGCGGTGCCGACGTCGAAGGCGTCCTGGGCGCTCGAAGGACCGACCTTGATCATGTCCTTGAGGTCGCCGCCCGCGAAGAAGGTCTTCTTGGCGGAGGTGAAGATGATGCCGCGGATGGAGTCCTTCTCGGCTTCCGCGCGGTCGGCGATGGCCGCGATGGAGTCCTTGAAGGCCTGGTTCATCGTGTTGGCGGACTGGTTGGGGTCGTCGAGGACGAGGGTGACGACGCCGGTCTCGTCCTGTTCCCAGCGGATGGTCGTGCTCTCGGTCATTGCTGTGTTCTCCGTAAGCAAGGGGTGGCCGGGGACGGTCAGAGACGCTCGATGACGGTGGCGACGCCCATGCCGCCGCCGACGCAGAGGGTGGCGAGGCCGTACCGCTTGTCCTGACGCTCCAGTTCGTCGATGAGCGTGCCGAGGATCATCGCGCCGGTGGCGCCGAGCGGGTGTCCGAGCGCGATGGCGCCGCCGTTGACGTTGATCTTGTCGAGGGAGAGCCCCATGTCCCGGGCGAAGCGGAGGACGACGCCGGCGAACGCCTCGTTGATCTCGACGAGGTCGATGTCGTCGATGGTGAGTCCGGCCTTGGCGAGGGCCTTACGGGTGGCGGGCGCGGGGCCGGTCAGCATGATGGTCGGCTCGGATCCGGAGACCGCGGCGGAGACGATCCGGGCGCGCGGCGTGAGGCCGTACCGCTCGCCGGTCTCCTTGTTGCCGATGGCAACGAGTGCGGCGCCGTCCACGATGCCGGAGGAGTTGCCCGCGTGGTGGACGTGGTCGATCTTCTCGACCCAGTGGTACTTCTGCAGCGCCACGGCGTCGAAGCCGCCCAGCTCGCCGATGGTGGCGAACGAGGGCTTGAGCGCGGCCAGCGAGTCGGCGGTGGTGCCGGGACGCATGTGCTCGTCGTGGTCGAGGACGACGAGGCCGTTGCGGTCCTTGACCGGGACGACGGAGCGCGCGAAACGGCCGTCCTTCCAGGCCTCGGCGGCCCGCTCCTGGGAGAGCGCGGCGAACTCGTCGACGTCGCGGCGCGAGAACCCCTCGATGGTGGCGATGAGGTCGGCGCCGACGCCCTGCGGGGCGAATCCGGTCTCGTAGTTGGTCATCGGGTCCATGGCCCAGGCGCCGCCGTCCGAGCCCATCGGCACCCGGGACATCGACTCGACACCGCCCGCGAGGATCAGGTCCTCCCAGCCCGAACGGACCTTCGCGGCGGCCAGGTTGACGGCTTCCAGACCGGAGGCACAGAACCGGTTCTCCTGGACGCCCGCCACCGAGTCGGGGAGTCCGGCGGCGATGGCGGCGATCCGGGCGATGTCGGATCCCTGGTCGCCGAGCGGGCTGACCACGCCGAGGACGATGTCGTCGATGGCGGCCGGGTCCAGGCCGGGGAAGCGGTTGCGCATTTCGTGGATGAGGCCGACGACGAGGTCGATCGGCTTGGTGCCGTGCAGGGCGCCATTGGCCTTGCCGCGGCCGCGCGGGGTGCGGATCGCGTCGTAGACAAATGCTTCGGTACTCAAGACAGCAGCCTTTCGAGGGTGGTCGGTCGTCGGGGTCAGGCGAGCAGCGAGCGGCCGATGATCTCCTTCATGATCTCGGTCGTTCCGCCGTAGATGGTCTGGATGCGGCCGTCGGTGAACGCCTTGGCGACCCGGTATTCCGTCATGTAGCCGTAGCCGCCGTGGAGCTGGAGGCAGCGGTCCGCGACGCGCTTCTGCAGTTCGGTGGCCCACCACTTGGCCATCGAGGCGTGTACGGCATCGAGTTCGCCGTTCGAGTGGTCGACGATGCACCGGTCGATGAAGGTCCGGGTGACGGCGCACTCGGTGGCCATCTCGGCGATCTCGAAGCGGATGTGCTGGAGCTTGGAGAGCGGCCGCCCGAAGGCTTCGCGCTCCTTGACGTACTGGGTGGTGATCTCCAGGAGGTACTCGGCGGCGGCGATGCCGGCGACCGCTATGCCCATCCGCTCCTGTGCCAGGTTGGTCATCAGGTGGATGAACGCGCCGTCGCGCTCACCGAGCAGGTTCTCCTTGGGGACGCGGACGTCGTTGAAGAACAGCTCGGCCGTGTCCTGGGACTTCTGGCCGATCTTGTCGAGGTTGCGGCCCCGCTCGAAGCCCTCCGTGCCGCGTTCGACGACGATCAGCGAGAGTCCCTTCGCACCGCCCTCCGGGGTGGTCTTCGCCACGACGACCACCAGGTCGGCGAGGATGCCGTTGGAGATGAACGTCTTGGAGCCGTTGAGCAGCCAGTGGTCGCCCCTGTTCTCGGCGGTGGTGCGGATGCCCTGGAGGTCGGAGCCCGCGCCGGGTTCGGTCATCGCGATGGCGGTGATGATCTCGCCGCTGCAGAAGCCCGGCAGCCAGCGCCGCTTCTGTTCCTCGGTGGCGAGCCCGGTGAGATAGGGGCCGATGATGTCGTTGTGCAGGCCGAGCGCGAGTCCGGGGGCGCCGGCCCGGGTGAACTCCTCGGCGAGGACGGCGCTGTAGCGGAAGTCGGTGGTGCCGCCGCCCCCGTACTCCTCGGGTACGGCGAAGCCGAGCAGCCCCTGCCTGCCGGCCGCGAGCCAGGCCTCGCGCGAGACGATGCCGTCCTTCTCCCACTGCTCGTAGTGCGGGAGGACTTCCTTGGTCAGGAAGGTCCGGACGGTCTCACGGAACGCGTCGTGCTCCTCGGTGAAGATCTGCCGCTGCACTGCGGGCCCCCTAGAGCCAGTTCTTGACGGTGGAGATCAGCCGGGCCGGATCGGGACCGACCGGGATGACGTTGAGCATGGTGACGCCGGACTCGCGGAACGCCTCGACGCGGTCGCGTACGTACCCCTCGGGCCCGCACAGCGACATGAGCTCGCAGAATTCGTCCGGGACGGCGGCCTCGGCCTCCTTCTTCTTCCCGGACAGGTAGAGCTCCTGGATGAGCGCGGCTTC
Organism: Streptomyces sp. NPDC005181; assembly: GCF_040608395.1. Classification (NCBI taxonomy): domain Bacteria; kingdom Bacillati; phylum Actinomycetota; class Actinomycetes; order Kitasatosporales; family Streptomycetaceae; genus Streptomyces; species Streptomyces sp. NPDC005181. The sequence goes on along the minus strand of NZ_JBEXID010000035.1, from coordinate 64,420 downwards.
CTTCTCGTATCCGTAGGCGACGGCGAGGTCGTTGTAGAAGTTCTTGCCCTTGGCGCCCATTCCGCCGACGTACAGCGCGATCTGCGGCCGGGCGAGGTCCCTGAGCGCGGCCGCGTCGTCGCCGATGGCAAGGAGTCCGCCGGCGACGGTCTGCAGCGGGCCGCGCGCCGGGTCGCGCTGGGCAGCGCCCTCGGCGAGGGCCGTGCCCCACACCTGCTGGGCCTTCTCGGGGAGGTAGAGGGTGGGCAGCCAGCCGTCGGCGATCTCGGCGGTCAGCCGGACGTTGGCGGGGCCGAGCGAGGCGATGTAGAGCGGGATCTCCTCGCGCACCGGACGGGTGAGGATCTTCAGGGGCTTGCCGAGCCGGCCGCCCTTCTCCTTGGGCAGCGGCATGTCGGTGATGCCGTGGTGGTCGATGACCTCGCGGCGCCAGATCCGGCGGCACAGTTCGACGGTCTCGCGGGTCCGGCCGAGCGGCTTGTCGTAGGCCTTGCCGTGCCAGCCCTCGACGACCTGCGGCCCGGACGCGCCGAGCCCGAGCAGCGCCCGGCCGCCGGAGATCGCGTCGAGTCCGGCGCCGGTCTGGGCGATCAGGGCGGGGGTGCGGGAGTAGACGTTGAGGATCGCCGCACCGATCTTCATGCGTTCGGTGCGGGCGGCCAGATAGCCCATGAGGGTGGGCGAGTCGAAGCCGTAGGCCTCCGCGACCCAGACGGCGTCGAGACCGGCGGACTCCAGGGCTGCGACCTGGTCGCAGGCCTCGCGCGGGTCGCCCGCGTAGTTCAGCGGCAGGGAGAGTTCCATCAGTCGGTGGTGTCCTTCCGGGGCCGGTGCACGCTCGGTACGTCCCAGTCGCGGGCGACGTCCTCGGTGTCCGCGCCGGGCTGCGCTGGTCCGCTGCGTACGGAGACGGGTGTGGCGGAGAAGCGGGGTGCGGGGGCGGGCTGGGTGAGGCCGCCGTGTTCGACGAAGGTGGAGCGGGCGGCGAGGTGCGGGTGGTGCGGGGCCTCGCGGAGCGAGAGGACCGGGGCCACACAGGCGTCCGTGGCTTCGAAGACCTCGGTCCACTCCGCACGCGTCCGGGTCCTGAACCGGTCGGCGACGACCGTGCGCAGCTCCGCCCAGCGGGTGACGTCCTTGCGGTCCGGGGCCCGGTCCTCGATGCCGAGGAGCTTGATGAACTCGTCGTAGAACTGCTGCTCCAGCGGGCCGACCGCCATGTACTGGCCGTCGGCGGTCTCGTACGAACCGTAGAACGGACAGCCGCCGTCCAGGAGGTTGGAGCCGCGCCGGTCCTGCCAGCCGCCGGCCGCCAGCATCCCGTGGATCATCGTGGCGAGATGGGCGGCTCCGTCGACGATCGCCGCGTCCACGACCTGGCCCGTGCCGCCGGGGGTGCGGGCGTGCTGGAGGGCGGCGAGGACGCCGACGACGAGGTAGAGCGAGCCGCCCGCGTAGTCGCCGACCAGATTGGCAGGGACGGTCGGCGGCTCGCCCGGCTTGCCGATCATGGAGAGCGTGCCGGTGAGGGCGATGTACGCGATGTCGTGGCCGGCCCGTTCGGCGAGCGGCCCGTCCTGGCCCCAGCCGGTCATCCGCCCGTAGACGAGCCCGGGATTGCGGGCGAGACAGGCGTCGGGGCCGACGCCGAGACGTTCGGCGACGCCCGGCCGGAAGCCCTCGATCAGGATGTCGGCGCGCTCGACCAGGTCCAGGACGCGGTCCGGGCCGCCCTCGGCCTTGAGGTCGACGAGCACGGAGCGCTTGTTGCGGTTGGTGAGGTCGAACGCGGGATCGATGCCGAGCCCCGGGCCGGCGGGCCGGTCCACCCTGACGACATCGGCACCCAGGTCGGCCAGGAGCATCGCGGCGAACGGGCCGGGGCCGATGCCCGCCAGCTCCACCACGCGTACGCCCGCCAGTGGGCCGTGCTCTGTCGTTGCCATCAAGCCCCCAGCGGTGTGACACAACTGATGTAACAGCGATGATGCTAAGAACGTGCTGCGCTCCGCACAACCCCTTGAGCCGAGCAAGCGCTTAGTTCTTTCCCCTGGATCCTCCCTCACGATCGCCGCCCGGCTGTACACCGCCACGGCCCCCTCCGCTAACCTCTGCCTGCTACATCGGCGCCGGCCCCTGCGGAGGCACTCGTGAACAGGCAGAACGGGGCACAACGCCCCTATGACATAGTCCTCTTCGGTGCCACCGGCTTCGTGGGTGCCCTCACCGCCGAATATCTCGCCGCCCACGCACCCGACAGCTGCCGCTGGGCGCTGGCCGGCCGCAGCCCCGCCAAACTGGCCGAACTGCGCGAGCGCCTGATCGCGATCGATCCGCGCTGCGCGGACCTTCCGCTGCTGCACGCCGACGCCGACGACCCCGACGCGTTGCGCGAGCTCGCCGAATCGGCGCATGTGGTGGCCTCGACCGTGGGTCCGTACGTCTGGTACGGCGAGAAGCTGGTCGCCGCCTGTGCGGAGGCCGGGACGGATTACACGGACCTGACGGGCGAGGCGGAGTTCGTCGACCGGATGTATCTGGAGCATGACGCGCGGGCCCGCGAGACCGGGGCCCGGCTCGTGCACGCCTGCGGCTTCGACTCCGTACCGCACGACCTCGGGGTGTACTTCACCGTCCAGCAGCTGCCGCAGGACGTGCCGCTGACGATCGACGGTTTCGTCCGCAGCAATGCCGTCTTCTCCGGCGGTACGTTCGCCTCCGCGCTCACGGCGATGGGCCGCGGCCCGCAGATGCTGCGCGCCGCCCAGGAGCGCCGCCTGCACGAACCACGCCTGGTCGGCCGCCGCGCCCGCGCCCCGCTCGGCACTCCGCACTTCAGCGCGGAGACCGGCACCTGGGCGCTGCCCCTGCCGACGCTGGACCCACAGGTCGTCGAACGCTCGGCGCGGCGGCTGGCGCGGTACGGCCCCGAATTCCGCTACCGCCACTTCGCCTCGGTGAAGCGCCTGCCGATGGCGCTCGGCGGCACGGCCGCGATCGGCGCCCTCCTCGGCGTGGCGCAGGTGCCGGCCGCACGGAACTGGCTGATGGACCGGTACGAGCCGGGGGCGGGCCCGGATGCGGAGCGCCGCAGGCGGAGCTGGTTCACGGTGCGCTTCGTCGGGGAGGGCGGCGGCCGCCGGGTCTTCACGGAGGTGTCCGGCGGTGACCCCGGCTACGACGAGACGGCGAAGATGCTCGCACAGTCCGCACTCTGCCTCGCCCTGGACGAGCTTCCGCCGACATCGGGGCAGGTCACCACGGCCGTCGCGATGGGTGACGGGCTGCTGGAGCGGCTGCGCGGAGCCGGGCTGCGCTTCCGGGTCGCGGCGGTGCGCTGAGCGGATCGGCGCTCGACTCGTCGCGGGAGCGGCCGGCAGGCCGACGGAACTGCCGGTCAGAACATCCAGGACGCGAGCGTGCAGATCATCGAGACGGTCCACGCGATGCCCGCGAGAACGCCGAGGGTCATCCCCACCGCGAGGCGCCGTTGGGCGACATAGACGGTTCCGTTGCGTGCGGACGTTCGATGATCGGTCATGCGTACAAGAGTGCCGGTCATGATCGGCAGGCGGTATCCGTATACATACTCAGGTGGGGGCGCCTGCGGGTACTCAGGCGGTCGCTTCCCGGAGCGCCTGCCTGCAGAGCGCGTCGGCCCTGCGAGTGGTCTCCGGCAGGCGGAAGTCCCTGGCCAGCAGGAGCGTGTGCGCGCAGGCGTTGTCCAGGTCGGTCCGGTGTCCGACCGAGACGTACACCGGCTTGGTGCCGTCCTGGGTGCGCAGCGCCCGGCCCACCTCCTCGTCCCCGTCGAGGAGCGGCGAGGAGTCGCCGCGCCGGGGGCCCGGCTGTTCGTACGTGAAGGTGAACGGGTTCTTGGCGACGCCGATGACGGGGAGTCCGGTGAGGACGCCCAGGTGGCTGGCGAGCCCGAAGCGGCGCGGGTGCGCCCTGCCGTAGCCGTCGCAGACGACCAGACCGGGGTCGACCGGCAGGGCCTCCAGCGCGGCCAGCACGGTCGGGATCTCCCGGAAGGCGAGCAGCCCCGGGATGTACGGGAAGGTGACCCGTCCGGCGGCGGTGGCCTGCGCCACGACGTCCAGCGTCGCCGCGTCGAGTACGACCGCCGCCGCGACCACGACATCACGCTCGTCGTCGTAGGCGACGTCGACACCGGTCACCCGCCCCGTGCCGGGCGGCGGGCCCGGCTCGTCGAGCACCACGCGGGCACGGAGGGTGTCCTGGATGGCGCGGGCTTCGGCTGCGTCGGCGGGTGTGCGGAAGGTCGTCATGGTGCCGACCAGCTTAGAAGTCCCGTCCGGACGTGCCCCGATGCGGCCTTGGTAGGGCGGCACTCGTGTTCGTACTCGAGTTGACCTACACCGCCCCCGCCGCACGTGTCGACGCGCTGTTGGAGGCGCACGTCGTCCCTCTGGGCACGCAGTACGCGGCTGGAGTCTTCATCGCGTCCGGCCGCCGGAACCCCCGCGACGGCGGCGTGATCCTCGCCGTCGGGGACGACCGCGCGCAGATCGAGAAGATCGCGGCGGCCGACCCCTCCGCGGCCGAGGCCGTGTGCGCGTACCGGATCACGGAGTTCATCGCGACGAAGACGTCGCACGAACTCGCCCCGTACCGCCGGCGGTTGCCCTGCCCACAGGCTCTATCCCAGCCGGGCGATCCGTCCCTTCTCGCCCGCCGCCCAGCAGCCGCCGTCCGGTGTGCAGTCCACGGTGTCGTACGAACCGGCGTCGACCGTGCGCCAGGTGCGCCCGCCGTCCGTCGTCAGGTCCGTCCCGGTCGGGCCGACCGCAAGTGCCGTCGAGCGGGTGTGCGGAACCCAGGCGACACCGGAGCGGTAGGCGGGCGGCGCGGTGGTGGACTGCTGCCAGCTGCGGCCTCCGTTGCCCGTGACGGCCGCGGCGTTCGGCGAGGCCTGGTCGGCCCGGTAGTCACCGCCGACCGCGATGCCGCGCGTACGGTCACGGAAGGCCAGGCCGAAGACGCCTCGGGCCGGGTCTCCGGCCGGGATCGTCGATGCGGTCGCCGTCCAGGTCAGCCCGCGGTCGGCGGAGTGCAGCACCCGGGCGGTGGCCGCGCCGCCCGTCGCCAGCCAGACGTCCTTCGGCCCCGAGCTGACCAGGCACTGGCCGCTGGCGGCGAAGCCCGCCTCGCCTGCCAGAGCATCCGGCATCCCCGTCGTGGGCAGCACCTTCCAGCTGCGGCCGCCGTCCGCGGTGGACAGGATGCGGAATGTGCCGTCCACCGGATCGCTCATGGCGAGGCCGTGCCGGCTGTCGAAGAAGGTGAGGCAGTCGTAGAAGGCACGGGCATCGGTGTTGCGGAATGACTCGGTCCAGGTGGTCCCGCCGTCGTCCGTACGGAAGACCCGGGAGGCGTCGCCCTCCCCGATAGCCAGTACCACCGCGCGCCGCGCGTCGAAGGCCTCGATGTCGCGGAACTCCAGGGCCGCCTCCGTCGCGCCGGGCGGCGACACGTCGCGCCAGTGGCGGCCACCGTCGGTCGTACGCAGGACGGTGCCCTTCGAGCCCGCGGCCCAGGCGGTGCGGCTGCTGACGGCGGCGAGGCCACGGAAGCGGGCGTCGGTGCCCGTCTCCGTGAGCGTCCAGGCCGGCCGGTGGCCGGGCCCGTGCTGCTCCCCCGCTGCTGCCTGCGCGGCCGGTGTGACCAGTGTGGCGGCCAGCGCCGCCCCGCACAGTCCCCATGACATCAGTCGTCTCGTCTTCCCCTTGGGCCTCATGGCGCAGGAAGCTAACCCACCGTCAGTGCGCCGTCCAGGGTGCGCCGCCTCGCAGCGGACATCCGATCGCGGCGGCGCCGCACGGTGACGCAGCTCACGCCGCCCCCGGTGCACGGATCGGGGACTTCTGACGTCTCTGTCGGTGCCGGTTACCGTTCATCCGGCCGCGAGAGGGAGCAGGTCGTGTCCACCGTTATCGAGCAGTCCGTACAGGCCCGCATGGTCGCGTCCGCGCCGCGCATGGAGACCCTTCCCGCCACACTGCAGTACGACCGCAGAGACCCGTTCGCCGTACGCATGGCGTTCCCTGCCCCGGCGACACTGCAAGGAACCGAGGTGTCCTGGGAGTTCTCCCGCGAACTGCTGTCGGCGGGCATGGACGCGCCGGCCGGTGTCGGGGACGTACGGATCAGGCCGTTCGGTTACGACCGTACGGTTCTGGAATTCCATGCCGCCGAGGGCATCGCGATGGTGCATGTCCGCACGGGGGAGCTGCGTCGCTTCCTCCGGCGGGCACAGGCGCTGGTCCCGGCGGGCGATGAGCACCGGTACCTGGATCTCGACCGGAGCCTGGCGGACCTGCTCGGCGGAGCCTGTTGACCCGGACGCAGGGCCTTGAGTGCCCTGCCCGTCCGGCGACCTGTCATCGTCCGGCGCCCGTTCCTCCGCACCCGTCGGCGCGGCCGGGATCAACGTAAATCGTTTGCCGTGCCGCGAGGACCGGTCGTAGCGTTCGTGACGTCCTTGTTGTCGTCGGATCGGAGAAGGACGTTGCTCGTCTGAGGCCGTGAGACACCGTGTTGCGCGCCGTGTCCGGACAGTTCAGGCCCGTTCCTGTCCGCCCTGCCTGCGCGCCCGAGTGTGACCTCAGCTCTTCGAGCCGTCCTCCGCGACCGGGGCTCCTCCTTCCCTTGGCCATGCGCCATGCCCGTGGAACGCCCATGACCGGTGTCTCACCCGTTGCCTCCTTCCCTTCCTCGCAACCGGGAGATCCGTATGCCTGCCCCCATGACTCACATCGCCTGTTCGTCCCTCTCCTTCACCTGGCCGGACGGCAGTGCAGTCTTCGATGATTTCCAGCTGGCCGTGGGCCCCGGCAGGACCGGCCTCATCGGTCTCAACGGCTGTGGAAAATCCACCTTGTTGAGGCTGATCGCCGGTGAACTCACCCCCACCGGCGGCCGCATCCGGACGCCGGGCGAGATCGGCTATCTGCCGCAGAACCTGGTCCTCGACACGGCACTGCGGGTCGATACGGCCCTCGGCATCGCGGACACCCGGGCCGCCCTGCACGCCATCGAGGCGGGTGACGTCCGCGAGGAGTGGTTCGCGGCCGTGGGTGATGACTGGGATGTGGAGGAGCGCGCCTGCGCCACCCTCGATCAGCTCGGCCTCGGTCACATCGGACTCGACCGCACCGTCGGCGAGCTGTCGGGCGGCGAGTGCGTACTGCTGCGCCTCGTCGCACTCCTGCTGGCCCGTCCAGGGGTGCTGCTGCTGGACGAGCCGACGAACAATCTGGATCTGTACGCCCGCGGGCGGCTGTACGAAGCGGTCGACGCCTGGACTGGGGCGCTGGTCGTCGTCAGTCACGACCGTGAACTCCTGGAGCGTGTCGACCGGATCGCGGATCTGCGGGACGGTCAGGTCACGTGGTACGGCGGGAACCTCACGGCGTACGAGGAGGCGCTAGCCGTCGAACAGGAGGCGGCCGAGCGCATGGTGCGGGTCGCCGAGGCCGACGTACAACGTCAGAAGCGCGACCTGGCCGACGCCCAGGTCGCATTGGCCCGGCGACAGCGCTACGGACAAAAGATGTGGGACACCAAGCGCGAGCCGAAGGCGGTCATGGGCAACCGTAAGCGGGCCGCCCAGGAGTCGGCGGGCAAGCACCGGGCCCTGCACGCCGGGAAGCTGGCCGAGGCGAGGGAGCGCCTCGGCGAGGCCGTCGAGGCGGTGCGCGACGACGACGAGATCCGGGTCGAACTGCCGCACACCAAGGTCCACCCGGGCCGGGAGGTACTCGTACTGCGCGATCTCGAACTTGCGTACGGGGCACGGGTGCGCGGCGAGTTCGAGGTGCGCGGCCCCGAGCGGATCGCCCTGGTGGGCCGCAACGGCGCGGGCAAGACAACTCTGCTGCGCACGGTCGCCGGCGAGCTGGCACCGGTGTCCGGTGAGGCAACGGCCCATCTGCCGTTGCGCTTTCTGCCGCAGCGCCTGGATGTGCTCGACGACGGGCTGAGCGTCGTGGAGAACGTGGCGCGGTTCGCACCGGATGCGACGGACAACCGGATCAGGGCGAAGCTGGCGCACTTCTTGTTCAAGGGAGCGCGGGCGGACCGGCCCGCGGGAACGCTGTCGGGCGGGGAACGCTTCCGCGCGGCGCTGGCTGCGCTGCTGCTCGCCGAGCCGGCGCCGCAGCTGCTGATGCTGGACGAGCCGACGAACAATCTGGACATGGCGAGCGTGCGCCGGCTGACGGCGGCTCTGGAGTCGCACGAGGGGGCGCTGATCGTGGCGAGCCACGATGTGCCGTTCCTGGAGTCGCTCGGGATCACGCGCTGGCTGCTGCTCGACGGCGAACTGCGTGACACCACGGCCGAGGCGGTACGCGCGGAACTGTGAGAAACGGGGGCGGACGGGGCACGGAGGGGGGCGGTGGGAGGGCCTGCCACCGGGGCCCGGTCCGGCCGCCGTACCCCCGCATCAGTGAGTTCGCAACGCACGGAGACTGCGTGATGTGCCTCTCCATACACCTTGCGCGCCCTGCGTACATAACGGTACGTAAGCGAACTTCGGGTGGGTGGGCTTGGCGGGGGCCTTACTCCCGCTTTAACCTACGGTTTCGTAACCTACGAGGCCGTAGGTAATTCTCCCGTCCCCAGGAGCCCCCGTGACGATCACCTCTCCCCACCTCGGCAGTTCACAGGCGTGGACAGACGCCCAGCTGCTGTATGCCCTGGAAGAGGTGGTGGAGAAGGAGCTCAACCGCCATCTCAAGGTCGCCAAGGACTGGATGCCCCACGAGTACGTGCCGTTCTCGGACGGCAGGAACTTCCCCGGCATCTTCGAGGACGGCGAGGCCTGGCAGGCCGACCAGTCCAAGGTCACCGACATCGGCAAGATCGCACTGGTCGTGAACCTGCTGACCGAGGACAACCTCCCCAGCTACCACCACGAGATCGCCTCCCTCTTCGGCCGTGACGGCGCCTGGGGCACCTGGGTGCACCGCTGGACCGCCGAGGAGGGCCGGCACGGCATCGTGATGCGCGACTACCTGCTCACCTCGCGCGCGGTCGACCCGGACAAGCTGGAGCAGTTCCGGATGGCGCACATGGCGGAGGGCTTCGAGTCCGACAACCGCCACTCGATGCTGCACTCCGTGGCGTACGTCGCCTTCCAGGAGCTCGCGACCCGCGTCTCGCACCGCAACACCGGTCACCAGTCGGGCGACCCCGTCTGCGACCGCATGCTGTCGCGCATCGCCACCGACGAGAACCTGCACATGGTCTTCTACCGCAATCTGCTCGGTGCGGCCTTCGAGCTCGCTCCGGACCTGACGATGCAGGCCGTGCGCGACGTCGTGGTCAACTTCCGGATGCCCGGCCACGGCATGCCCGGCTTCGAGCGGGCCGCCGCGCAGATGGCGATCGGCGAGATCTACAACATGCGGATCCACCACGACGACGTGATCCAGCCCGTGCTGCGCTACCTGAAGGTCCTGGACATCGACGGGCTCGGCCCGGACGGGCTGAAGGCGCAGGAGGAGCTGGGGCTGTACATGGGCGGCCTGGACAGCGAGGCCGCCAAGTTCGACGAGAAGCTGGCCGCGCGCAAGGCGCGGATGGCCGCCCGCGCGGGCGCCTGACCCACGGCTCCCGGACGGCCCACGGGCCCGCTCACTCGCGGGCCGTCACCTCTGCGTAAGCGGCGTCGCGCACGTCGGGGACCGGGTGCTGGCGCAGCAGCCTCAGCTGGGTGCGCCACGGCCCGGTCCATGCGGTGCGGGCGCCGCCTGTCGCGGTGAGCGCGGCGGCGAACAGCCCTTCCGCGGTGTCGCCGGTGGCGCCGAGCCGGGCAGCGACAGTGAGCAGGGTGTCGGTGTCCCCGATGCCGTTGCGGTGTGCGTACGTGAGCCGGGTGGTGAGCGTCTGCGCGGTACGGGAGGCGAGCACGGGCCGCCCCTCGTGCAGGCGGGCCAGCCGGACCAGCGCCGAGTGCAGCGGGTCGGGACCGGCGTCCAGGTCCAGTGCGTGGGCGAGGAGTACGGCAGCCTGCGGTACGAAGCCCCGGTGCGCCGCGCCAGCTTCGAAGCAGAGCTGCGAGAATTCAACGGCGAGACCGATCACGTGCACCTGCTGGTGCACTACCCGCCGAAGATTGCACTGTCGAAGCTGATCAACAGCCTCAAGGGCGTCAGCTCCCGATACCTGCGCGCCGAGTACACCGGACGGATCAATCGGATCGGCATGGGGTCGGTGTTCTGGTCGCGCTCGTACTTCGCCGGGTCCTGCGGGGGTGCACCGCTGACCGTGATCCGTCAGTACATCGAGGGCCAGAAGCGGCCCGTCTGACCATCACGGCGCTGGAGCGAAGATCCACGGCGCTTCACGCCTCTGCACCAAGCATGCGATTCCCTCCCCGGCTGAAGCCGCGGATACCCACGCAAGACCACGTATGGGGCGATTGTGCCTTTCGGGGATCGAAGCGCCTCGAGCGGCCCGGTGAACACCTCGGACGACGGCGACATCGGCATGCACGGCGAGGGCTCCGGCGTGCGGCAGCGAGGTCACCATGCCGCCTCCCGGTAGTCCTTGAGGAAGACGCCGGAGACGGGCGATCCCGCCTCGCCACGCACGATCGGGTGATAGACGCGGGCGGCGCCGTCCACGATGTCGAGCGGAGTGCGGAAGCCTCCTGCGGCGATCCGTTCCTTCTTCGGCACCGGATTCTCGTCGGTGATCCAGCCGGTGTCGACGGCGCACATATGGACGCCCTGGGCGGCGAGTTCGGCGCTGCTGGTGCGGGTCAGCATGTTGAGGGCGGCCTTCGCCATGTTGGTGTGCGGGTGCCCACCGGTCTTGTTCCGTACCGCGAACCGGCCTTCCACCGCCGTCACATTGACGATGTAGCGGCGCGGCCGCGGGGAGGCCAGCAGGAGGGGGAGCAGCCGGTCGCAGAGGAGCGCGGGGGCCAAGGCGTTGACGAGCTGGGTCTCCAGGAGTTCGGTGGGGTCCAGTTCACCGATCCGCGCGGACCAGGAGTTCGCGGGCGCGGGGTCGGGGAGCAGACCCGCCTCGTCGACGGCGGGCGACAGATCCGCTTCGTCCGTGCCGGGCAGCAGTCCGTTCCTCTCTGCGTCGGGCAGCACCAGCGCCAGTGCGCTCGACGCGGAGGGGCGTTCGAGGGCGGTCATCGGCACATAGCCGGGGGCACGGAGCGCACCGGCGGGCAGTGTTCCGTGCTCCCCCGCCACCAGCAGCGCGTACGACCCCGGTGGACGGCGCACGGTCTGGGCGGCGTTGTTGATCAGGATGTCGAGCGGCTCGCCCGTTTCCCGCAGCTGCTCGCACAGGCCGAGGACCTGGCGCGGGTCGCGGAGGTCGACGGCGGCGACGGTGAGCCGGCCGAGCCATTTCGGGCTGTCTTCGAAGGCCCGGAAGCGGCGCAGGGCGTCGTGCGGGAAGCGGGTGGTGACGACGAGTTCGGCGCCGTCCCTGAGCATCATCAGCGCCAGTTGGAAGCCGATCTTGACCCGGCCCCCGGTGAGGAGGGCGCGGCGTCCCGCCAGATCGGTGGAGAGCGCACGCCGGGACCGGTTCTCCGTCGCGCAGTCCGGGCAGAGCAGATGGTAGAAGGCGTCGACCTGCCGGTACCGCGTCTTGCAGATGTAGCAGCGGCGGGCCCGCGCCAGCGTTCCCGCCGGGCGGACGGGTATCGCGCCGGAGTCCAGCGGGGCGTCCTCGCGCCGGACGGCCGCACCGGTCGCCGTCGCCGAGGTGACCGCGGCGTCGGCCACGATCTGCTGGTCGCCGCGTATCCGGCGGCGCCCCAGCCGGCCGTCGCGGGTGAACGAGGCGGCGACCTGTTCGGCGCGGAGCCGGGCGGGGTCGTCGGAGGGCAGTGCCCGGAGCCGGCCGACGAGGCGGTCGAAGGCCGCCAGCTCCTCGTCCGTGATGCCACTGTCCATCGATCCGCCCCTCGTGGTCCCCGGCCGGAGTCGAACCGGCGTCCTTCCGCATGCAGTGCGGACGCGACTGCCTCTGCGCTACGGGGCCCCGAGAGGACGACCTGCCAGAACGGCCGGATTCGAACCGGCGTATCCGCCCCGGCGAGGCGGCGCGCCTGCCTCTGCGCTGCGTCCGGGCATTGGGGAGATCCTAACCAGCTGTCACCCGTGCGTCCTCACGAATTATTTCGGCCGCCCGCTCGGCGATGGCCACCGTGGGCGCATGGGTGTGGCCGCGGGTGATGCGTGGCATCACCGACGCGTCGACCACCCGCAGCCCCGCCACGCCGCGCACCCGCAGCCGCGGGTCGGTCACCGACTCCGGGCCCTCGCCCATCCTGCAGGTGCCGACCGGATGGTAGAGCGTCTCGGCGCCGGTACGGATCGCCTCGGCGAGGCGCGCGTCGTCCACCGGTCCGGGGTACGGCCCCATCGGACCCGAGGTGTGCGGGGCCAGGGGCGCGGCGGCGAACAGGGACTCGGCGCGGCGGACTCCGGCGATCATGCGCTGCAGGTCCGACTCGGCGGTCAGATAGCCGGGGTCGATGCGGAGGCCCGGGGTGCCGTCGGCGTTCTCGCCGGTGTCCGGGTCCAGGGTGATACGGCCGGCACTTTCGGGCTGGAGCAGGACCACGCCGATGGTGATGCCGTGTTCGGTCGGGGCCGTCAGACCGTGGTTGATGAACGGAGCCGGGGCGAATATCAATTCCAGGTCAGGGGCGGCGAGTTCCGGGGTGGAGCGGATGAACGCCACCGCTTCGGCGAGGTTCGAGGTGAGCGGCCCGCGCCGCGCCAGCAGGAAGCGGCCGACATTGGCGAGACTGTCGGCTCCGGTCATGGTCACCGGCTGCGGGCAGTGCACGGTCACGGCGAAGGACAGATGGTCCTGCAGATGGCGGCCCACGTCCGGGGATGCGGTCCGTACCTCGATACCGGACTCGCGCAACTGGTCCGGGTCGCCGATGCCGGAGCGCAGGAGCAGCTGCGGTGATCCGATGGCTCCGGCGCTGAGGATGACCTCGCGGCGGGCGGTGAGCGTGGCCGCGCCGTGGCCGCGTTCGGTGACGACGCCGGTGACGCGGGTGGAGTCTTCTGTGTCGAAGGCCAGGCAGCGGATGCGGGTTCCGGTGAGGATGTCGAGGTTGGCGCGGCGGCCGGCCGGTTTGAGGTAGCCGTCGGCGGCGCTCCAGCGGCGGCCCCGGTAGACGCTTACCGGGGTGAGGGCACTGCCACTGTGGTCCGGTGCGTTCAGCTCGGGCAGGAACGGCAGGCCGTCGAGTGAGCGGGCGTCGAGGAAGGCGGCCGTCAGCGGGCTGGGGGCGCGGGGCGGCGAGATGAAGAGGGGGCCCTCGGTGCCGTACACCGTGCCGTCGCCGGTCGGGCCGGTCCACCGCTCCGCTCGGCGGAAGTACCGTACGAGCGCGTCGTGGGACCAGTCCGCACCGGCGGACCCGGCCCAGGCGTCGTAGTCGTCGCGGTGCCCTCGCACCCACATCATGGCGTTGATCGACGAGCATCCGCCGAGGGTGTGCCCTCGGGGCCAGTACAGCTCCCGGCCGCCGAGGGCCGGTTGCTTCACCGTACTGAAGTCCCAGTCGTACGCCGTCTTGAAGAGCTTCGGGAAAGCGGCCGGAATCCGGATCTCCGGCTTTCGGTCACGCCCGCCCGACTCGACGAGCGCGACCCGGACGGTCGGGTCCTCGGAGAGTCGTGCGGCCAGCACACAGCCCGCCGATCCCGCCCCGACGACGATGTAGTCGTACTCGCTCAACTCGGCTCCCCCTGGACTGTGGGCTCAGGATCGCGCAGGGCCGAATTGTGGCACGCACAGGGGCAGTTCAGGCCCGGTTGCGCTCAACTCTGCGCAGCCGTTCCCGCTCCTTCTCCGAGAGGCCGCCCCAGACGCCGAACCGCTCGTCGTTGTCGAGGGCGTACTCCAGGCAGGCCTCCCGGCCCTCGCAGGCGTTGCACAACTGCTTCGCCTCACGTGTGGAGCTGCCGGGGGCAGGGAAGAAGAATTCGGGTCCCGCTTGCGCGCACAGCGCTGTCTCCTGCCAGGCGAGTGCGGGGTCGGTCACGGTGTTGATCAGCATGGCGCACACAGTGCCCGGTCGCGATAAACGACTGATCAACGATGCATCAATGCGGGGGTCCACTGCCGTCCCCCGGCCTCCGGTCAGCTTCCCGGCGTCTCGGCGCTCTTGATCACCGCAAAGTGTGCCCCGTACGGATCGGCGACATCGGCGAGCTTGCCCACGCCTTCCATGTCCAGGGGTTCCAGCGTCACCTTGCCGCCCAGCCGCTCGACGTCCGCGACTGCGGCGTCGCAGTCGTCCACCTCGAAGTACGGCAGCCAGTGCGGTCCCAGAACGGCCTGGGTCGGAACGGTGTTGAGGGGTACGATCCCGCCGAAGCCGGCCTCTTCGCCGCCGCCCTCGGTGCGGACCACAGTGTAGGACCCGCCGCCGGGGAACGGCGTCCGGGCTGTGTCCCAGCCGAAGACAGCGCGGTAGAACGCGGCGGCCGCGGGCACGTCCGGGGTGTACAGCTCGGCCCAGCAGAGCGTGCGCGGAACACCCACCGCGCCCAGGCCCGGGATCTTCTTCGGCTGCCAGGTCGCGAAGTACGCCCCGCCCCGGTCGGTGAAGCCGCCCATCCGGCCGAAGTCGAGGACATCCATCGGCGGGAAGGGCACCGCGCCGCGGGCCTGCTCGACCGACTTCGCGGTGGCATCGACGTCAGGCGTCTGGAAGTAGACCGACCAGGACGACTTCGCCTGCTCCGCCGGGACGGTCATCGCGCCCGCGACCGACTTCCCGTCCAGCATGAACATCCCGTACCCGCCGGTCTCGGGACCGCCGGGCACGAATTCCCAGCCGAAGAGGCCTCGGTAGAAGGTGGTGGCCCCATCGAGGTCGGGCGTGCCGAGATCGAGCCAGTTGGGGGATCCGGTGACAAAATCGGTGGTGAGCATCGCGCGGCTCCTTCAGCGAGTCCCGTACCTGTACTGCAGCGGTATCTCCTGACGATCCGAGTCTTGCACCGGGCACTGACAACCGCGGTCCTCGCAACGCCGGAATCCATTGCGCCGGAGCACGGCCCTCATCGATGATCGGCGCATGACGACCCGAAAGGCCCATGCCTTGTAGGCGCCCCCTGCTCCGCCCCTCGGCCCACGCGCCGCCGGTCGCCGCAACAAGACGCTGGAGCACGTCCGGATCACCGGCACGGCTGTCGAGCCGACGACGCCGCTGGTCCGGCCGGACGGCAAGGTGCCGGGCCCGAGCGCGGTGGTCTGCCGAGGCTCCCGTATCCATCTGCGGGAGCCCGGGGGCACTGTCTGGTCGGTGGTCGACCTCACGCGTATTTCCGCCGCCGTCCGCCCCCGCTCCGAGATCAGAAGCGGGTCTGCCGGTGCGACAGGGCCATGCGATGGCGCTCGCGGTCAACCTCGGTGATCTTCACGACGAGCTCGTCCCCGACCGTCACGACGTCCTCGGGCCTCTCCACCGAAACCGACGATCTCCGGTTCCCGGATCGTCAGGTGGTGGATTCCGGTGTCCTCGGCGAACGCGGCCACCGACTCCAGATAGGCGGACTCGACCGGCCCGTGGTCACTGACCGAGTCCTCGGCGCCGGTGTACCTGCCGTATGTGTCGCGGTCGGCAGGGTCGTACTTGGTGATCCGGTAGCAGAATGGGTAGGGGCTCACGGCGGGAGCGTACGACGCGCCCCCGCCGAGCGCACCGCGGTTCCCCGCCTCACATCGCACTGCCGCCGTGCCGAATACAGTGCATCCGCCCCGCCGCACTACGGGCTCTGACGGTCGGTGCTGGACGGTGCAAGGCATGTTCGGTTCGCTCTGACGGTACGGGCCGACTCCCGCGCCGATCAGGCAGGCGCGCACCGAGTGGTTCCTGACACAGGCGCGTACCTGTGCGCAGGCCCTGGAGGTCCTGTTGCTGTCCCCGGCCGGACGCCGCCCGCACACTCCGACCCTGCACCGCCGCAGCCCCGCCCGGCCGTCCCTGTCATCGGCCCGTGGCACGATATGTCTCACTCGGGCAGGTGTCGGGCGAGGCGGCAGCGGGGCTGCGCGGACAGAGGTACGTACATGACAGAGGCCGGGGAGACGGATACCGGGGCTCCGACGGGGAAGGCCGCCCGGGAGTTGCTCGCGCACGCCGAGCAGCTGCTCGGCGCGGCGCGTGCGGTGCTGTCCGATCACACCCGCGCCGTCGAGGCCATACACGCCGCCCTCACCCCGATCCTCGACTCCCTGGTCCGCCGCGAGCTGGCCGCCATCCCGGTATCCCGGCTCAAGGACGTCACCGAGGGCCGGTTGCGCATCGGCCCCGTCGAGCAGGCCGGTTACACCACCGTCGGCCAGGTCCATGAGGCCAACCGGTACGAGCTCCGTCAGATCCCCGGAGTCGGCGCGCAGACCGCCGACCAGGCACTGGCCGCCGCCGGGCAGATCGCCCACGCGGTCCGGGACACGGTCGCCGTCCGGATCGATGTGGAGGCGCCGGACGAGTCCACCACCGCCCTGATCACGGTCCTGCACCGGCTGGTCGAGGCCGGACCTGACGTCCGGCGGTCGGTGGACGCGGCCCGCCGGCTCGTCAGCCGGCTGGACCCACTGCTGGCGGGGGCCGGGCCGGCCCGTGGGCGGCTGCGCATGCTGTTCTCCGGCCGGCAGGCCCGCGCGACGGCGCTCGCCGCCGTAGCCTCCGTACGGGCCGTCGTCGCGGACGCGACGGAGCGCGGACTTCCGCTGCTGTTCGGGCAGGTGTCGGTCGATCTGCTGCGAGCCCCGGAGTCGGACCTGGCGGCCTGGGTCGACTTCGAGCTGCGGTCCGCCGAGTACTACAGCCTGCTTGCCGAGGTGTCGGGCACCGGCCCCGACCGGCACGCCGCCGAGGGGTTCCTCCCCTCCGGGATCGCGGACCGGGTGCGCGGGGTGCGGCTCGACGACGCGCACCTGCGGGTCTCGCTGCGCGGATACCAGTCGTTCGGCGCCCGTTTCGCGCTCGCGCAGAAGCGGGTGATCCTCGGCGACGAGATGGGACTCGGCAAGACCGTCCAGGCCATTGCCGCGCTCGCGCATCTCGCGGCGCGCGGCGAGACACACTTCCTGGTGGTGTGCCCGGCGAGCGTACTGATCAACTGGGCGCGGGAGGTCCGGGCCCGCTCCACGCTGCGGGTCCTGCCGGTGCACGGCCCCGAGCGGCAGGAGGCGTTCGCCGAGTGGCACGAGTGCGGCGGGGTCGCTCTCACCACGTTCGACGCGCTGCACACCCTGCCCGCCGCCCGGGACGGCGGGCAGCGCCCCGGCATGCTGGTCGTCGACGAGGCCCACTACGTCAAGAACCCGGACACCCGCCGCTCGCGCGCGGTGTCCGGCTGGGCAGGACACACCGAACGGGTGCTCTTCCTGACCGGTACACCGATGGAGAACCGGGTCGAGGAGTTCCGCAGTCTGGTCCGCCATCTCCAGCCCGAACTGGCCCCGTCCATCAGCACCACCCATGGTGTCGCCGGTTCGCACGCCTTCCGCAGAGCTGTCGCGCCCGCCTATCTGCGCCGCAACCAGGAGGACGTGCTGACCGAACTCCCGGCGCTGGTGCAGGTCGACGAGTGGGAGGAGTTCAGCGCGGCCGATCTCGACGTCTACCGCGAGGCGGTCGCCGCCGGGCAGTTCATGCGGATGCGCCGGGCGGCTTACGCCCGCCCCGAAAGCTCGGCGAAGCTGAACCGGCTGCGTGAGCTGGTCACGGAGGCCGCCGGCAATGGGCTCAAAGTCGTCGTGTTCTCGTACTTCCGCGAGGTGCTCGCCACGGTTCGGGAGGCCCTGGGCGAGGGCGTCTTCGGGCCGGTCTCCGGGAACGTCCCGGCCGCTCGGCGGCAGGAGCTGATCGACGAGTTCAGTGCGGTGGACGGCCATGCGGTCCTGCTGAGCCAGATCCAGGCAGGGGGGGTCGGACTGAACATGCAGGCCGCGTCGGTGGTCATCCTCTGCGAGCCGCAGATCAAGCCGACGATGGAGCACCAGGCCGTGGCCCGCGCCCACCGGATGGGACAGATACGCACGGTCCAGGTGCACCGGCTGCTCGCGACGGACAGTGTCGACCAGCGGATGCTGGACATCCTGGCCCGCAAGGAGCGGCTGTTCGACGCGTACGCACGGCGCAGCGATGTCGCCGAGACGACACCGGACGCCGTGGACGTGTCGGAGTGGAGCCTGGCCCGGCGCATCGTCGAGGAGGAACAGCTGCGCCTCGCGACGGGCGCGACGGAAGGCTGACCCTCAGGATTCGTCAGCCTTCGGCGGGTCGGTCTTCATGTCATGCATGTCGTGCGGGTCGTACCCCGGGACCGTGCCGTCCGGCTTGGCGACCAGCAGCAGCCCGGCCATGCCCATGTCGGAGTGGCTCTGCACATGGCAGTGGTACATCCAGGCGCCCGCGCCCACGTGTTCGCCCGCGATGACCTGGAAACCGAAGGAGTCCGCCGGGCCGACGATCTTCGTGTCGATGACCCGGCTGGGGTCGTCGGGGCCGGTGAGCAGGCCTGTGCGGTTGTCGGCCCATCGGTGACCGTGGACATGGAACGTGTGGTAGTACTCGCCGTGCGTGATCATGACGACTTCGAGCCGGTCCCCCACCGTGACCTCGAAGTCGGGGCTCTCGTTCGCCAGCTTGTTGTTGATTGTCATGTCGTTGAAGACGATGGTGATCGTCTTGTCCGGCAGGACGTCACCCTTGCGCCGGACGACCACCGGACCGTACAGCCCCTTGCGGATGCCTCCCGAGCCGTGGTCCGTGCCGACGGCATGGTCGTGGTAGTGCCAGTAGCCCGCACTGCCCGGCTGCCAGGTGCCGTCCTTCCTGCGGCCCGGCGCATGGGTGCGCCAGGTGTACGTGCGCGTGCCGCCCGGTTCGACGATGCTCTTGTTCATCCGGGTGCCATCGCTCGCGATGTCGTAGTCGACGCCGTGCGCATGAAGGCCGGCGGCCACATCCATGGTGTTCTCGAACTCGATGTGCAGGGTGTCGCCCTCGTTGATCTCGATGAGCGGTCCCGGCACCGTGGCCTTGCCCTTCTCGAAGCCGTAGCCCATCCGACCGTCCGCCAGCTTCTCCGCGTACAGCTTGAGATGGCGGACCACGCCGCCCGCCGGAGCGGTCTTCGGTGGGGGCTCCGCCGAGCTGGCCTCGATCGTTCCGAGGGACAACGATGTCACTCCGGTCGCCGCCGCGACCCCGCCGCCCACCAGGAACCGGCGATTGAAGATCCTTCGATCCATGTCGAACTCCCCACTGTCATAAGGGTATTTGCGGAGGTTTCCAGAGACCGGCGGGGCGCACGTGACCCCCGGGACGAGCCACACCGTAGCCCGGGGATCTTCGTTTATCCACACTAAGGACAAAGTTCGCGCCATTGCCGCCATAGCTATTGGCGAGTCGCGAAAAGAGGTCTAGCTTCGTCGGCTGTTGCAGTGACTCCATGATGTTGCAGTGACCAAAGAGGGGTGGGTGACCACATGCAGCGCACACCACATCACCGGTCCAGATCGCGACGCGGACTAGCGGCGGCCGTGGCGGCCGGCGCGCTGACCGTCTCATTACTCGGCCAGAATGCCGCCGATGCCAGACCTCATCCGGTGGACACGCAGACGATGGCGACAACGTTGTCCTTGCCGTCTCCGCCCGGCGGCGCCAACGTGAAGGTTCTGGTCTTCCACGGCTCGGCGACCGACGAGTCCCCGACCGTCGACGCCGGTATCGCGGCGATCGAGAAGCTCGGGCTCAGCGGCCCGGAGGCCGGGCGGTTCAGGACTGTCGCGACCGACGATCCGGCCGTCTTCACCAACGGCAAGCAGCTCGGCAAGTACAACGCCGTCGTCTTCCTGACCGGCGGCGGCGATGTCCTCGACCCGGAGCAGGAGGCGGGCCTGGAGGCGTACATGGAGGCCGGTGGCGGCTTCCTCGGCATCCATGACGCGGCGCGCACGGAACCGTACTCGGACTGGTTCACCGGCCTGGTCGGCGCCCGCCCGGCAGCCGACATCCCAACTGCTGTGCAGCAAGCGACAGTTGAGTTCGGAGACCGGCAGCATCCGGCGACGAAGAACCTGCCACTGGAGTGGAAGCGCCCCGACAAGTGGCTGAACTGGACGAAGAACCCGTCCGGCAATGTGCACACCGTGGCGCGTGTCCGGGAGATCACGTACAAGCCGGGGGCGAGTGCCAACGGCTGGGACCACCCGGTGTCCTGGTGCCGTGACTACGACGGCGGCCGGTCCTTCTACACCGCGATGGGCGGCACGGTCGACAGCTTCGCGGAGACCGACTTCCGCGACCATCTGCGGGGCGCACTCGCCTGGACAACCCGGATCTCGCGGGCCGACTGCAAGGCGACGATCATCTCCAACTACAAGGCGGAGCGGGTCACCCAGCCCAATCAGCCCGGTCAGAGCGACCAGATCGGCGAGCCGCACGGACTGGTCGTCGCGCCCGACGGACGGGTGCTGTACATCGGGCGCGGTGGCGCCGACAGCAGCAAGCCGGTGGTCATCGACTGGAACAACCCGGACATCGGCAAGGGCCTGGGCCAGATCCATGTCTACGACCCGAAGACCAAGAAGGTCACCCTCGCCGGAGAGTTGACGGTCTTCGGGAACAAGGGCGGCGGTGACGAGCTGGTCAAGGTCGAGGAGGGCCTGCTCGGGATCGAGCTGGACCCGGACTTCGAGACCAACGGCTGGGTGTATCTGCACTACACGCCCCATGCGAAAATCGACCGCGACAGGCAGATGGCGGTGCGTCAGGTCTCCCGGTTCACCCTGGACCTGGCCACGAACAAGCTGGATCTCTCCTCCGAGAAGGTGCTGCTGCACTGGTCGGTCCAGGTCCACAGCTGCTGCCACGCGGGCGGCGGGATGGCATGGGACTCCAAGGGCAACCTGTACATCGCGACCGGCGACAACAACTCCTCCGGCTTCAGCGACGGTTACTCCGGCAACAACCCGGCACCGAACTACAAGGGCGTGTCGTTCGCCGATGCCCGGCGCACCGCGGGCAACACGAACAACCTCAACGGGAAGATCCTGCGGATCCACCCCGAGGACGACGGCACGTACACACTGCCCGAGGGCAATCTCTTCACCGGCAATGAGCCGGGCGAGGGCGGCGGCAGGACTCGCGGCGAGATCTATGTGATGGGCGTGCGCAACCCGGCCCGGATCTCCGTCGACAAGACGACCGACACCCTGTACGCGGGCTGGGTCGGCCCCGACGCGGGTGCGCCGAGCACCACATGGGGTCCGGCGAAGTACGACACGTTCGCCGCGATCACCAAGGCGGGCAACCACGGCTGGCCCTACTGCATGGGCAACAAGCAGCCCTACCGGGACCGCAACCTGCCGGACCCGAGCAAGCCGCTCGGCTGGTACGACTGCGACCATCCCAAGAACGAGTCGCCGAACAACGACGGTCTGGTGAATCTGCCGCCGATCACGTCCAACACCATCTGGTACTCGCCGCAGGGCGGTGGCGTGGACTACCCGCGCGACGCGAACGGCATCCCGAGCTACAAGGTGGAGGATCAGAAGCAGCTGCTGCCCTGGCTCAAGGGCGGTGGCCAGGCGACGATGAACGGACCGGTGTACCGGTACGACGCGGCGAGCACCAGCGCCGACAAGTGGCCCTCGTACTGGGACGGCAAGTGGTTCGTCGGTGACTTCTACGACGACACGCAGCCACGGCATGCCGTACTCACCGACCCGAAGACGGTCGGCAAGGGCGGTCTGCCCACCCACGCCGAGTCCCTGAAGAAGATCATCCCGGTCGGGGCGGACGGCATCCGCAACCTGATGGACTGGAAGTTCGCCCCGGACGGTTCGCTGTACGTCCTGGACTACGGGCGCGGCTTCTTCACCTCCGACTCCAAGTCCGCGCTGTGGCGTGTGACGTACAAGGGCGGCGCGCCGACCCCGGCCGCCTCGGATCTGGCCAGGAAGGCGGCAGTGCAGTGAGACACCGTTCGTTCTTCGCTCGACCCCGGTACCGGCCCGCCCGGCTGTGGCTTGCTCTGCTGGGTTCGTTCCTGATGGTTCTGGGGCTGACCTCGACGGCCGCGTACGGTCGTGATTCCGGCCGGGAGGCAGCGGCGGCCGATCAGGTCCTCACCTGGACCGCGGGCGACCCCATCGACCACTATCTGTCGGCTCCCACGACCGCGGTGGCCGGCAAGGCGACCATCGTCTTCGAGAACAGCACGGCGACCGGCAACACGACGAGCATGCCGCACACGCTGACGTTCAGCGTGTCGGACCCGGAGTTCAACAACGACGTGCCGCTGAACATCCTGGCCAACCCGGGTGACGACCAGGGCGGCAGGCACACCGTCGAGGTCACGCTCACGCCCGGCCGGTACTTCTACCACTGCACCATGCCGGGGCATCAGGCGATGCAGGGCATTCTCACCGTGACCGAAGGCGGTGGCGGCGAGGACACCACCGCGCCCGAGACGTCGGCGAAGGTCGACGGCGACAAGAACGCCGACGGCGCGTACATCGGTCAGGCGACGGTCATCGTCTCGGCGGCGGACGACAGTTCGGGCGTCGACACCGTCGAGTACGCGGTCGGGGCCGACGGCGCATGGCAGCCGTACACGACGCAGGTCGTGGTGAACGAGGTCGGTACGCACAGCATCCGCTACCGCGCCACCGACAAGGCGGGCAACACGGCCGCCGAGAAGTCCGTCGACTTCACGGTCGCCGCGCCGCCGACGGACGACAAGACGGCGCCGGAGACCTCGGCGACCGTCTCCGGTGAGAAGGACGGCCAGGGCGCGTACCTGGGTATGGCCACCGTCACCGTGACCGCGTCCGACACCGGCTCCGGTGTCAACACCATCGAGTACGCGGTCGGGCCCGACGGCGCCTGGCAGCCGTACACCGCACCGGTGATGGTCCACGAGGTGGGGGCGCACACGGTCCGCTACCGCGCCACCGACAAGGCGGGCAACACCGCCGCCGAGAAGTCCGTCGACTTCACCGTCGTCGCGCCGCCGTCGCAGGACACGACCCCGCCGGAGACGACGGCGAAGGTCGACGGCGACAAGAATTCGGACAACGCCTACCTCACCAGCGCCAAGGTGACAGTGACGGCGACCGACGCCGAGTCGGGTGTGGACAGGATCGAGTACTCGCTCGACGGCGGCCCGTACCTCGCGTACACGGCCACGGTCATCGTCGACCGCGTCGGCTACCACACCGTCGCCCACCGGGCGACGGACAAGGCGGGCAACACCTCCGAGGCGAAGCAGGTGTCGTTCACCATCGCGGAGAGCGGGGGCGTGCCCGCGCCGAACTGCCCGGAGTTCGACGAGCGGCTGACCGTCATCGTCGGCACGGTCGACACGGGTGTTCCCAACCGCATCACCGGCAACCGCTGCACGATCAATGAGCTGATCGAGGACGAGAAGAACTGGTCGTCGCACGCGCTGTTCCTGAAGCACGTCGACAAGGTCCTCGACAAGCTGCTCGCCGACGGTGTGATCGACGCCCGCGAGCACAAGAAGATCTACCGGGCCGCCAAGCAGTCGGGCATCGGCAGACCGGGCCAGGACGAGGGGTACAAGAAGCTCCTCGACGGCACGGCGGACTCGTTCGCCAAGTGGCAGCAGGTCGGCGGCGGAAAGTTCGGCCTCAACGCCGACGGAACGATCACCAGCTCCACCACGGTGGCCGGCATGGGCATGCTCTGGTTCCCGGGGCGGCAGTACGACGACTTCTCGCTGAAGCTGCAGTGGCGCGACGACGCCCCCGGCACCGGCAACGCCAACAGCGGGGTGTTCGTCCGCTTCCCGAACGTCCACGACAACCCGGAGGAGTCCCGTCCGGAGTGGGTCGCCATCAAGTACGGCCATGAGGTGCAGATCCTCGACCGGCCCGACGGCGACATGTACAAGACGGGTTCGATCTACGGGTTCGACCGGATCGGTCTGGCCGGCGCCGGGGTGACGCCCAAGGGCACCTGGAACGACTACGAGATCCGGGTGGTGGACCAGCACTACTCGGTCTACCGCAACGGTGTCCTGCTGAACGAGTTCGACAACACCGGCGGCCAGGTCTTCGAGCCGCCGCGGGGCGACGACCCGGGCACCGACGGCCGCAGGTTCTCCTCCGGCTACATCGGACTCCAGGTCCACAGCACCACGGATGTGGTCTCGTACCGCGACATCCGGATCAAGGAGCTGTAACCGCTCAGGCGGAGTCAGGTGGCCGCGGCCGCATGCTGAGGCATGTGGTCGCGGTCTCCCGGGTTCCGGTGGTGCCACACCAGGAACACGGTGCAGGAGACCAGCGACCACCCGGCGAGCACCAGGTACGGGAAGACCCGCTGGTGCCCCTGGTAGTAGACGGCGGCGTGCTGGGCGTTGACCGAGGCGCCCGGGGGGAGCCAGCGGCCGATGAAGCCGAGCACCGACGGCAGCAGCGGCCAGGACACCGCACCGCCGGAGGACGGGCTGCCGAGCAGCACCATCAGTCCCCAGGTGGGGATCATCGCCCAGCGCCCCATCAGGGCGTTGAACATGGTGAAGACCATGCCCGTGGTGAACATGGTGAAGGCAAGGATCATCCATGACTGGAGGAACGGCAGGTCGACGGAGCCGAGCATCCAGTCCACCACTGCGGCGATCGCGAACCCGCCGAGCAGGGCGTAGGCGACGGTGAACGCAATCCGGTCCAGGGGCGGCAGCGCCTTGGCGTGCACACTCAGCTGGATGGCGCCGACGAATCCGATGATCACCGCGGCGAGCGAGATGTAGAAGAGGGCGAGGCCGCGCGGGTCGCCCCGCTGCAGAGGCTTCACGTCCTTGACCTTCACCGGCACTTGGGCCGCTTCCCCCACCTTCAGCGTGGACTCGGCAAGCAGCTGGGCGACCGAGGCTCCGGATGCGCTCGCGACATCCAGGCCGACCCCGCCGTCCTCGGACCGCAGGATGCCGAAGACCTTCTGCTCCTCCAGTGCGGTGCGGGCTTCGGCTTCGGTGGCGTACGGACGGAGCACCAGCGAGGCGTCGAGCGCGACCTCCAGCCGGTCGAGGAAGACCTTGTCGCCAAGGGTGTCGGGGTCGCCGACCACGGCGGCCGGGATGTTGCGCGGGGTCGGGTTGGCCATCGCATACGTGTAGGAGCCGGCGAAGAGACCGGCCGCGGCCGCGATGATGAACAGAAGCACGACTGCGGGCAGATACGGGGACGCCTTGAACGCCGCCCATCGGTCACCGCGGGCCGGGGCCCGGGCATGTTCCCCGTGCGGAGGGACGGGCTCCGGGTCGGGCGCGCTCATGCACCCTCGTCCTCGTCGTGCCGGGCGCGGCTCGGCTGGACCCGTTTGGGTTCACCGGGCATCTTCGGGTACTCCGGCGGGTACGGCATGTCGCCCAGCCCGCGTTCCTGTTCGTCCCGGTCCGCCAGTTCCAGCAGTCCGTCGAGCCGGAACGCGTGGTCGTCCATGCCCGCGTGCACATCGCCCACCTCCGCGTACCGCTTCGGCATCGTCCTGATGTCGAAGTCGCGCGGCTCGGCGTCGTCGATCTCGTCCCAGCGCAGGGGTGCGGAGACCGGGGCGTGCGGGCTGGGCCGTACGGAGTAGGCGGAGGCGATCGTCCGGTCGCGGGCGGTCTGATTGAAGTCGACGAAGATGCGTTCGCCGCGCTCCTCCTTCCACCAGGCGGTGGTCACCCGGTCCGGCATCCGGCGTTCCAGTTCGCGTCCGGCCGCGATGGCGGCGCGGCGGACCTCGGTGAACGTCCAGCGGGGTTCGATCGGTACGAAGACATGGATGCCGCGGCCGCCGGAGGTCTTGGGCCAGCCGCGCAGCCCGTGGTCGTCGAGGACGGCCCTCAGCTCATGGGCGGCGGTGACCGCGTCGGCGTAGTCCGTGCCGGGCTGCGGGTCGAGGTCGATGCGCAGCTCGTCGGGGTGGTCGGTGTCGGCGCTCCGTACCGGCCAGGGGTGGAAGGTGAGCGTGCCGAGGTTGGCCGCCCACAGGACGGCGGCGAGTTCGGTGGGACAGATCTCGTCGGCGGGCCGGCCGCTCGGGAAGACGATCCGGGCCGTGGGGATCCAGTCGGGGAGATTCTTCGGGGCGCGTTTCTGGTAGAAGAAGTCGCCGTCGACGCCGTCCACGAAGCGCTGGAGGGTGGTCGGCCGGTCGCGCAGGGCGCGGGTGATCCCGGCGCCCACGGAGAGGAAATATTCGGCGACGTCCCTCTTTGTGTAGCCCTTCTCCGGGAAGTACACCTTGTCCGGGCTGGACAGCCGTACCACCCGCCCGTCCGCATCCAGCTCCACCGCTGTTCCCGCTGCGCCCATGGGGCCACGCTAGGCCGAGCCCACATATGCCGCATATCGGGAGACTCATCGAGGTATCCGGGTAAGAATCGCTGCATGGATCTGCCGGTGATGCCGCCCGTGAAGCCGATGCTCGCCAAGTCCGTGTCCACGATCCCGCCCGGGATGCAGTACGAGGCCAAATGGGACGGCTTCCGGGCGATCGTGCACCGCGACGGCGACGAGGTGGTGATCGGCAGCCGCACCGGCAAGCCGCTCACCCGCTACTTCCCCGAGCTGGTCACGGCAGTTCGGGAGAACCTTCCGCCGCGCTGTGTGATCGACGGGGAGATCGTCGTCGCGTACGACGGCCGGCTGGACTTCGACCGGCTGAGCGAGCGCATCCACCCGGCCGATTCACGGGTGCGGCTGCTGGCCGAACAGACTCCGGCCAGCCTGGTCGCCTTCGACATCCTCGCGGTGGGCGACGACTCTCTGCTGAGTACCCGGCAGGTGGACCGGCGGGCCGTGCTGGAGGCGGCGCTGTCCGGTGCCTCGGCCCCCGTCCATCTCGCCCCCGCGACCACGGACCCGGCCGTCGCCCAGGAGTGGTTCGAACGGTACGAGGGGGCCGGGCTCGACGGCGTCGTCGCCAAACCGCTCGATCTGCCGTACCGTCCCGACGTCCGCGTCATGTACAAGATCAAGCACGAGCGGACCGCCGACTGTGTCGTGGCGGGCTACCGCTTCCACAGGAGCGGCCCGATCGTCGGCTCGCTGCTGCTCGGTCTGTACGACGCCGGCGGCGTCCTGCAGCACGTCGGGGTGTGCGCCGCCTTCCCGATGAAGCGCCGCGAGGAGCTGGTCGCGGAGCTGGAACCGCTGCGGACCGATTTCGCCGACCATCCATGGGCGGCCTGGGCGGACGCCACCGCGCACGAGAGCGCCCGGCTGCCCGGTACGCAGAGCCGGTGGTCCGCGAAGAAGGACCAGTCGTGGGTGGCGCTGCGTCCGGAGCAGGTGTGCGAGGTGGCGTACGACCACATGGAGGGCGACCGGTTCCGGCACACCGCCCAGTTCCGCCGGTGGCGGCCGGACCGCACCGCCGGCGACTGCACGTATGCGCAGCTGGAAGAGGTGGTGCGGTACGACCTGACCGAGGTGCTGTCAGCCCGCTGATGTCGGGCCCGGCGGGGTGGCGCAGGGGTCGTCGCCCGGGCCGGGGTCCGGCGACGGCGAGTCCGTGGCGCCGGTTGTATCGGTCGGGTCGGGCGACGGGGTGTCCGTGGGGCACAGTTCGGTGTGGTAGGAGTCGTCGTTGAGCACCTCGTCCACTTCACCTCGTCCAACGCCTCGTGCCGGCTCGGCGTTGAGGGTTCGTCAGCCCGGGTGCCCGGGACGCGGTGAGCGCTGCCGTCGCGGCTACGGCGGCTGCCGTGCCGCCGGTCCGGGTGGCGGGGCGTCCGTGGTCTCACCTCCGGGCGACGCTCTCGTCGCCGACTCCACGCAGATCCCCGGAGGACTGCTCGGCCTGATGTGCCCCAGCGGCATTCCCTTGATCACCGGTATCTCCGCTTCGGACCCGATCCTGCTCCGCCCGCAGAATCTGACGCGCCCGACCATCGGAGAACCGCTGCACGGGACCAAGGGGCTACGGCTGCCCGTTACCGGCCCGGCCGCAGGGGTCGTCGGGGTCGTCGGACGTCTGCCACTGGTCGGTCACCGGGTGGTCCGGCATGGCCGCCACCATGTCCGTGAGCCGTGCGCAGAGCCGTTCGATCTCCGCATGGGTGCGGTTCCGCTCGGTGATCACCGCCGCGAGCAGCAACGCGGTCAGTGCCGTGGCCCCATTGAAGGCCTGAAGCGTGACCATGTTGGTGAAGAGATCCTTATGGGCGAACGGGCCGGTCCCGCGGCTGGCCGCCAGAATCGCCAGCGTGGAGACTCCGAGCGCGCACGACGCGGCACCGGCGCGTTCGAAGCGGAACGCGGCCCAGATCAGGAACGGGAAGACGAGGAAGAGCAGCGTGGCGCTGGTGCTGCCCGTCGCCATGAGCGTGACTGCAAGGGTGCCGAGCAACAGGGTCGCTGCCTCGGCCCAGCGCCGCGGTGCCACACCCCGTGGCCACCGCGCCTCGCGAAGGACGAGCAGAAACGGCGCGACGACCAGCACACCCATCGCGTCGCCCGTCCACCACACCGACCAGGTGGACCAGAAAACGCCTGCGGGCAGCGCACCGGAGAGCACCAGCACGCTGCTGCCCACGGTCGCACTGATGAGCATCCCGCCCAGGGCGCCCAGGAAGACCAGCGCCAGCGCGTCGCGCAGCCGGTCCAGGTCGTTGCGGAACCCCGCACGCCGCAGCAGCAGGTAGGAGCAGACCGGTGCGAGCGTGTTTCCCACCATGATGGCCACAACGGTGAGAGCTGTCGGCCCGATGGTCACATTGGCGAGAAAGGCGCCGAGCGCGATGCCCGGCCAGATCCGCAGTCCGAAGACCAGCAGACCGGCCACGGCGATACCGGTGGGCGGCCAGAGCGGCGTGACCTGCTCGCGCACCAACTGTTCGAGAAGGCCCAACTGGGCAGCCCCGTAGTAGACGGCGGCGACAGCGACGACCAGCAGAGTCGCGGCGCCCGTACGCCGGAGCTTCTGATCGGTCACCACGGCAGCCATCAGACACCACCTGGAGGGGCTCTACCGGCCATGACGCGCCGGGAGACGTCTCAGTCGCTGCAGCGCGGAGCATGCGGGGCCGGACACGGCTACCCCCCAGCAGGGGTGCCGTCATAGCGGACGACAAGGACAGCGGCATCGTCGCAGTGGCCCGTCAGATCGGCCACCTTCATCACCTCACCGGCCAGCCGGTCGGGATCTCCGTCGTAACCATCACGCACCAGCCGGGCCACTTCGTCGAGCCCTTTCTCCATCGGGCAGGACGGTCCTTCCACGACCCCATCGGTGACCAGGACCAACGAGCCCGGCTCCGTCAGTCGTCGTCGCGTCACCGGATAGGCCTCGCCGGGAAGAATCCCCAGGGGCGGGCCCCCGCTGTCGAGGACGATGCCGGACCAACTGGTGGCTGTGGCCCAGACCATCGGGATGTGGCCTGCGCGGGAGAGGGCGAGCGCACCGCTGCCCGGATCGAAGGTGAGAAAGCAACACGTCGCGAAGAGGCCGCAGCTCATCGAGATGAGCAGGTCGTTGGTGCGGCTCAATATCTCTCCGGGATCGGTCGTGGCGCAGGCGAGGGCTCTCAGGCCGGTGCGGGCCTGCCCCATGAAGGCAATGGCCTCCACATCGTGTCCCTGCACGTCACCGATGGTGATCCCGACCGACCCGTTCGTCATCGGAAAGGCGTCGTACCAGTCGCCCCCGACATCGAGACCGTCGCGCGAAGGGGTGTAACGGGCTGCGATGGCCAGACGGGGCAGCTGGGGCAGTTGGGGCGGGAGCAGATGGCGCTGCAGCGCCTCGGCCAGCTCCACACGAGCCCGCTGGATCCTGATCCGCTCCAGCGCCTGGTCGACAAGACGCCCCAGGGTGAGCAGGGCTTCCTGGGCGCTGTCGGCATGGGTGGTGCGGCGGTGGTGGCGCATGGCCCCTCCGGGGGGCGTTCTTACTTGTCCCGTATACCACCTTAGTTCTCTTTGTGCCGGGGAGCCGGGCCACCGGCCGACGGACGGTGCAGGAACCCTCGTCGAAAACTCTCAGGGCCGGCGCCTTCGTCCACGAATCAACTACTGGGAGTTCCCGCGCACCCGGACACGCTGAGGCGGCGCCTGCTGCATCTGCTGCAGGCCGGGCCGCCGGTGCCCCGTACCGCCATCGCCGAACTGTGCGAACAGACCGGCTGGGTGCTGCCCGAGCAGGTGACGACAGTCGCGGTGCGCGGGACGGCGGACCTGGGACTGCTCGGCACGGACCGCGGCATCCTGGCCGACTTCACCGACCCGCAGCCGCACTTACTCATCCCGGGACCGCTCCCCCGATCGCCAAGATCAGCGCCAACCGTCGCGAGCGCCTGATCGAGACGCTGCGGATCCAGCTCGAGACCCGCGGCACCGCGGCCCAGATGGGCGAACTGCTCGACGTACACCCGCAGACGGTCCGCCACCGGATGCGTAATCTGGAGACCATCTTCGGCAAACAACTCGTCGACCCCGAGTCGCGGTTCTCCACCGAGGCCGTGCTGCGCGCGATGCAGCTGCGCGCCCGCAGCAGCGACGCGGGGCGGATTCCGACCCGAGCACGTACCTCACAAGGAGTCAACTTACTTACGGGTAAGGGAAAATAGCCGGTCACTCCCGAACGGTTGCCAGACGGAGACGTTCTCAACGAGAAAACCGGAACTGCGTCCCGTTACATAAGGAGGAGTCGACCGCTCACCCGGCGGCCGCACAGCACCACCTCCTGGTCAACCATCCGAGAGGGAACCGCCCCATGACCGCCTCCCACCTCCTCGTCCCCGTGCCGATCCCGGACCGGGTCGCCGCGCTGATCGGCTCCTGCATCCCGCCGCACATCGTGCAGGCGGAATTCGACGCCGAGTGCGCCGCCCGCGAGGTCCGCAGGTTCCGCGGCCCCCGGCTCGGCATCGAGGACCAGGCCGACCGCGAGCAGGCCCTGTCCGAGCTGGCCCGGGCCAACAAGGTGCTCGCCGCCCACCACCCCGGGCTGCCGGTGCGCCCCGGCAGCTCCTGGTGACTTCCCCGCCCCTGCCTTTCGGAGGGACAGCGCTTGCCGCAGCAGTTCGGTCCGCACCCCTCCGCCTCCGGAGCCCGGAACCACAGCGGACGGGCCGAGCCCCCGCCCGTGCGGGCAGGGGCTCTCTCTGTGGACGCGGGGCCTAGTCGCGCTTGAGGGAGTCCTTCACGCCCTTGGCGCTTTCCCGCGCGTGGTGCGCGGCACCTTTGGCCTTGCCCTTGGCCTGGTCCGTCTTGCCTTCGGCCTTCAGGCTTTGGTCGCCGGTCATCTTGCCCATGGCTTCCTTGGCCTTGCCCTTGGCCTTGTCCTTGGCGCTTCCGCTACTCACTAGTGCTCCTTGGATCGTACGGATCATGCATGCCCAAAATAGGACACACTCGCCCACATCGCCTGCGTTGAGAGGTGCGGCCCTGCCGGACCCGCCCGGCCCCGGAACCGTTGTCGCACCGGCGCCGTACCGCGAGGGCAGCGATGCGCCCGCCCCGACCGCGCCGTTGGACCAGTCGGTGGGTGTCCGCTGCGACACCCGCATCCATGGCGAACCGATCGTCGACGAGGTCGCGCAGAGGATGCTGGCCGCCGATCCGGCCAGACCGGGGTGAACCGCACGGGAAGCGACTGCGGGCCCCTGGCGAAGACGCCCTGTTCAGTGGGGCTGAAGCCGTCCGCGAGCCGTAGGTCGGGCATCGAGTCCAGCAGTTGGTTCACCCCGGTTTCCACCTCCGCCCGGGCCGGCAGCACCCCGACGCAGAAACCGCTGTGCGTGACCTCGGTCGCCGTCTGGCGCATGATCATATGGACCGGCGGGGTGTAGCGCAGCGTCTCCGCGAAGGCCCCCTCGATAAGGCTGCGGACCTCCCGTACCGCCGCGAGCTGCCGAGGAAGGCGATGACGGTCGTGTACCAGGCGTGGAAGCGGTCATGGTCCGCCCGGTCCCGACCCAGCATGTCGGCGATGACGAGGCGGGCGAGAGAATGTCGGGAGGTGGCGACGCGTGCGACTCCTGCGGAGCAGAGGTCATGACGCTCCAAAGTGGTGAACGGGCAACGCCATCAAGGTTATTGATCCGCTGTCCTCTCACACACCCCCTGGGGGAACGTCATGCCCGCCGGTCCGCGCCCGTCCGTCCTCTTCGTCACCGATCTTGCCTACGAGGCGCGCGGCCGACGCTACTGCGACGAGGACATCTTTCTGACCTCTCGGCTCCGCGAGGAGTTCGATGTCGCCCTCTGCCATCCACGGGACGCGGCCGCGCTCCTGGACGGTTTCGACGTCGTCGTCGTACGCAACAGCGGTCCGGTGCTGCACTACCAGGAGGCGTACGACGCGTTCTGTGCCCGCGCACGCGAGCGGAACGTGCCGGTGTACAACCCGTTGACCGGCCGAGGTGACATGGCAGGCAAGCAGTATCTGGTCGACCTGAGCGCCGCGAAGTATCCGGTGATCGCGACCGTGGACCGGGCAGCCGATCTGGGGCTGCTGCCCGAGGCCACGGAGTATGTGATCAAGCCGAAGCTGGGCGCGGACTCGGTCGGGCTGCGATTCGTCGCACCGGAGCTGCTCGCGGCCGAGATGGCCGCCGAGCCGGACGGCACCGTGCTCGTCCAGCCGAAGATCGACTTCAGCTACGAGGTGTCCTTCTACTTCGTCGACCGGGACTTCCAGTACGCGCTGTACGCACCGCACACCGACAGCCGCTGGGTGCTGGAGCCGTACGGGCCGACGGCGGCGGATCTGGAGTTCGCCCGGCGGTTCGTGGAGTGGAACACCGTCGCGCACGGCATCCAGCGCATCGACGCCTGCCGGACGGCCGACGGCGAACTGCTGCTCGTCGAGCTGGAGGACCTCAATCCGTACCTCTCGCTCGACCGGGTGACGGAGCCGGTGCGGGAGGCGTTCGTCGCCCGGATGAAGACGTCGGTACGGGAGCTGATCCGCTGAGCCGTCCGGCCGTCCCCTACATGCGGGAGACAGGGGCCGGTGTGAGGATGCAAGCGTGACCACTGCCAGCGAGACCGCCCCCGCCGCGCAGGGTGTCGCCGCGCCGCCCGTGCTCGACCCGCGTCGCCGGAACATCGTCTTCACCACGATCGTGCTGGGGAGAAGCGGGCCGACGGGAGGCAACGACGATCTCCCGTGCCTGGGGCGCCTGGCTCAATGCGCAACAGGACCACGACTGCGCCCGCCCCGACGACGGACAGCTGCGGGCCGCAGTCGACGCGATCGCCAAACGGTTGCTGGCGGAGGACCTGACGCAGGCGCTGTCCCCGGCGGACGCGGACGGGGCGTCACGGGTTCCCGTTCCGGCCTGAGCCGGGCGCCGGTGTCCGCAGGTCACTCGACGAAGACCGCCTCCGCGTAGACCCAGGCGCCCTCGTGCCGGACGAATCGGCTCTGTTCGTGGAGCGAGTCCGGCCGGCCGTTGTCCGTGTAGTGGGCGCGGAAGGTGACCGTGCCCGTGGTGTGGAAGGCGCTGCCGTCCGTTGTCGCCAGGATCTCCAGGCGCACCCAGCGCATTGCGGGGTCGAAGTCGATGGCGGGCGGCCGGGTGTCCGGGTGCCAGGTGCGGAGCAGGTACGCCACGTCCTGGACGACGAACGCGGCGTACCGCGAACGCATCAGCGCCTCGCAGGTCGGCGCGGCGGCCCCGGCGTGCAGTCGTCCGCAGCAGTCGGCGTACGAGGCGGGCAGGCCGCACGGGCACGGCGAGGCCGGAGTGATCGCGGCGGCCGATGCGGTCCGGGTGCGCGCGGCGGAGGTCTGCCGGGGGCGTGAGGTGCGTCGGGACATGGACCCATTGTGGCCCGCGGTGGGATCGGACCGGTGCGCCAGGGTGGTCGCCGCCGTACCCGACCGGTGTGTCACCGCGTCCCCGCAAATCGGCGGCGGTACTCGGTGGGGGTGAGCCCCGTACGGCGGCGCAGCTGGGCCCGCAGGTTCGTCGCCGTACCGAGTCCGCTGACGCGGGCGACCATGTCGAGGCGCTCCTCACCGCGCTCCATCAGCCGGCAGGCGAGGGTGATCCGTCGCTCGGTCAGCCAGGCGAGCGGGGTGGTGGAGAGCTGGGCGCGGAAGCGACGGTGCAGGGTGGCGGGGCTGACGGCGGCCTGCGCGGCAAGGCCGGTCACCGTGAGGTCCGTGCCGAGGCGCTCCTCGGCCCAGGCCAGCAGCGGGCCCAGCGAGGTGTCGGGTACGTCGGGCAGCGGGTGCTCGACGAACTGGCGCTGACCACCGTCGCGGTGGACGGCGAAGACCAGCCGGCGGCTCACGGCGGCGGCGATCTCCGCTCCGTGGTCGCCTCGGATGATGTGGAGGCCCGTGTCGAGGGCGGCGGCGCTACCCGCCCCGGTGATGATCTGCCCCTCGTCGACGAACAGCACATCGGGGTCGAGGCGGACCTGCGGGAAGCGGGCGGCGAAGGCGTCGGCCCAGCGCCAGTGGGTGGTGGCGCGCCGGCCGTCCAGCACACCGGCTGCGGCCAGCGCGAAGGTACCCGTACAGAAGCTGACCAGCCGGGCGCCCCGGTCGGCGGCGCGACGGATCGCGTCAAGGACGGCCGCGTCGGGGTCGGTCTCCGGGTCGGGGCGGTTCGGCACGATGACGGTGTCGGCCCGGTCGACGGCGTCGAGTCCGGCAACCCCGCTGAGCTGGAAAAAGCCGTGACTCATGCGCACGGTCGGGGTCTCGGCGCAGAGCTCGAAGTCGTACCAGGGAACCGGCAGCTCGGGGCGGCGCAGCCCGAAGAGTTCAGTGGCCACGCCCAGCTCGAAGGGATTGGAGCCGGCCGAGACGATCATCACGACCCGGTGCGAGGATTCTTGCGCCATATGCGATTCGTAGCACTCGCCCGAAGCGGAGTCCAACGCCGACGATGGGGAGCATGAGCGATCACACGACGACGGCCGGCCCGGACCCCATCCTGCTGAGCGATGCCCTGAAGACGTTCGACGCGCTGTGGAGCCCACGGATCGTGAGCCGTGTCAACGACTACGACGTGCGGGTCGCCAAGGTCCGGGGGGAGCATGTCTGGCACGTCCATGAGGAGACCGACGAGTTCTTCCTCGTCCTCGACGGCTCCCTGGACATCGCACTGCGCGAGGCCGGCGGGGAGCGGACGGTCACCCTCGACCGGGGCGCGCTGTTCGTCGTGCCGCGCGCCACCTGGCACCGGCCGTACTCGGCGGACGGTGCGTCG
This sequence comes from Streptomyces sp. NPDC005181, assembly GCF_040608395.1. NCBI lineage: Bacteria > Bacillati > Actinomycetota > Actinomycetes > Kitasatosporales > Streptomycetaceae > Streptomyces > Streptomyces sp. NPDC005181. The sequence continues at coordinate 29,174 of NZ_JBEXID010000035.1, read as the reverse complement.
CTCCTGCTGTTCGAGCCGTCCGGTACGTCATCGGTGGGCGACCGGCACGACGAGGTGCCCGACCATGTCGAGGCGACGACGGGACACGCGCTGGAGGCCTGAACACGGCCGTCCTGTCTGCCGATAGCGACCGGGTGGCTGCTCGCGACGACGATCGCCGCGGGCAACACCCGGTCGGTCAGCCGGCAGTGACCGGTTCCGGCTCGGGGTCAGGGCTTGCGGGCCACACCCGCATATCCCGGGATCGGCTCGTCGCCCGGCACGTCGATGACCTCGCCGAGCTCCGGGTGCCAGTCCGCGGAGAGGGAGACGCCCGGCTCGACGAGCTCCAGCCCGTCGAAGAACGCGCTGAGTTCGGCGTGCGAGCGCGGACGCAGCGTCATCCCGCGGGCCTTGTACATGGCGGACGCCTGGGCCGCACCCTCCGGGTTGAAGTCCCCGGTGGTGTGCGAGAGCACCAGATAGCTGCCCGAGGGGAGCTGCGCCACCAGCCGGTCGACGAGCTCGGCCGCACCGTCCTCGTCGTCGAGGAAGTGCAGCAGGGCCAGCAGGGACAACGCGATGGGGCGGCTGAAGTCGAGGACCTTGCCCGCCTGCTCGAGTATGGCCTCGGGATCGCGGGCGTCGACCTGGATGTACTCCGTGGCGCCCTCGGGTGTGGAGCGCAGCAGGGCCGCCGCGTGCGCGAGGACGATCGGGTCGTTGTCGCAGTAGACGATGCGCGCGTCCGGGGCGGTCTGCTGTGCGACCTGGTGGAGGTTGGGCTCGGTGGGGATGCCGGTGCCGATGTCGAGGAACTGGCGTACGCCCCGCTCGGCGAGCCAGCGGGTGGCGCGGTGCATGAACGCGCGGTTGACCCGGGCCATGTCGCGGCCCCGTGAGTCGAGGGCCAGAAGCTGCTGCGCCATCTGTTCGTCGACCGGGTAATTGTCCTTGCCACCGAGGAACCAGTCGTACATCCGGGCGGGATGCGGCTTGCTGGTGTCGATCTCGATGGGCTGCGGGTCGTGCCCGGTCATAGCGCGCTCCTTGGGTCCGTGGATCGGCGAACAGAGACTGACGTGCGGCGCGGACAGGCGCCGGCTCTTCAGGGTCCGGTAGGTGCGCGTCAGGTTCCGGTCAGGAGGAAGTCCGCCTGACCGGCCTTGGCGCCCTGGATGAATGCGGCGATCTCACGGGGGGTGTAGATCAGGGCGGGGCCCTCGGGATCCGCGGACTGGCGTACAGCGACTCTGCCGTCGGCCAGCTTCATGGCTTCGACGCAGTTGCCCCCGTTGCCGCCGCTCCACGGCTTGTACCAGCCTTCGGAGCCGAGTTCGGCGGCCGGCATGCCGCTGTATATGGGGTCGATCATCACAGCTCCTTGCGGAAGTCCCGGAGGATTTCCTTCGTGCGTTGTGCAGTTGCGGCCTGAGCCGCCATGCGGTCCATGACTTCGAGGTAGGAGGCCACCTCGGGGCGCGCGTCGAAGTAGACGGCGCCGGTCAGGTACTCGCTGTACACCATGTCGGGCAGTTCGGGGACGGCGAAGCGGAAGAGGACGAACGGGCCGTAGGTGCCGGGGTGGTGGCCCGTTGCGAACTCCGCTATCTGCAGCGTCACGTTGGGCATCTCGGTCGCCCGGAGCAGCCGGTCGGTCTGCTCGCGCATGGCGTCGACGCTGCCGACGGGACGGCGCAGGACCGTCTCGTCCATCACCACCCACAGCTTCGGGGCGTCCGGGCGCGTCAGCAGCGCCTGGCGTTCCATCCGCAGCGCCACATGGCGCTCGATGTCCTCGGGCCGGGTCTGGCCGACGGCTCCGGTGCGCATCACGGAACGTGCGTAGTCCTCGGTCTGCAGGAGTCCGGGGACGAAGTGCGGTTCGTACATGCGCAGGAGGCTCGCGGCGCCCTCCAGGCTGACATACATGCTGAACCAGTCGGGCAGGACGTCGTGGAACCGCTGCCACCAGCCGGGCTTGTTGGCCTCCTCGGCGAGCTCGACGAAGGAGTCGGCCTCCCCGTCGGCGATCCCGTAGGCCTTCAGGAGCAGTTGCACATACGGAATCTTGAGAGCGACCTCTGCGGTCTCCATCCTGCGAATCGTCGCAGGAGCGACCCGCAGCACCTTGGCAGCCTGGTCACGGCTCAGACCGACACGCTCCCGCAGGTCCTGCAGGCGCTTGCCGAGAACGACCTGACCCACGGTCGGGGCGGACCGCGGTTCGCTCACTTCAGACCTCCCGATGCGGTGTTTGCGAGCAGTGTGCCATGCATATGCCTTCAAAGACACAGCCACTCTGGAATTTTCAGAGTGCCCCTTGCCAAGTGCTCGCGACAGGGGGAGAGTTGGCGAGTGAACCAGTTCACTTAGTCATGCCCGCTCCCTCCCCCCGAGATGCGAAGCATGACGCAGCCCCCCACTGTGAGGAATCGGTCGTGGCACCTGGCAGTGCGCTCATCCCCCGGCTCACCGACCTCAGCCCCGGGACGGAAGCGCTCCGGTACTGCTTCGCGCTCCCCGCCCACCCGGAGTCGGTGGCAGGTGCGCGGCGGCTGACGCGGGCCCGGCTGGACAAGTGGCGGCTGGACGCGGATGCCCACGAAGCGGCGGTCCTGATCGTCTCGGAACTGGTCACCAACGCGGTGGTGCACACCGCGAGCGCTCGCGTCGTGTGCGAGCTGCGCTGCCTCGAAAGACGGCTGCGCATAGCCGTGCAGGACCAAGGACACCAGCCCGGCGGCCCGAAGCTGTGCCGTACCGCCGATGACGAACACGGACGCGGCCTGCTGCTCGTCGACACGATGAGCAGCGCCTGGGGGTCCCGCGACGCCGGGGACGGCTCGGGCCGCATCGTCTGGGCAGAACTGCCGCACGGCACGGAGCAGTCATGTTGAGGAACGCGATGTCACAGTTGCTCGGAACGCGCCGCTCCCGTGAGCCCCAGCCGCCCGGCGCCGGTGACGTCGGGGTGCAGCTGCCGGTGCCGCCCGCGCTGTCGGCGAGTCTGGGCTGCGACGCGGTGGGGGTCCCGGCCGCATACGGCTTCCGGCTGATGTCCCATCTGCCGCGCACCGGTTGTGTCTTCGCTGACGCCGACCGCTGGTGGTGGATCGTGCCGGCGGGATCGGACCTCGAACTGGACTGGCCGGCGCAGGTCGCGTATGCCAGGGGTGCGTACGTCCCCGCGGTGCGGCCGCGGCTGATCCACGCACCCGACAGCCGTACGCCCTACACCCCGCCCATTCCGCTGTTCCTGATGGTGTGCCAGGTCACCGGGGTGACACCGTCCTGGGCGGTGGCCGGTGGCCCCCACGCGGTGCCCGCCGGCTGACCCCGGCCCCTTCACTGCGCCCCTGACCTGGGATTCTTCTCGCTCGATGCACCGTCACACTGCGTTGTCAGTGGCGGGTTCTAGTGTGGCAGCACTGATCGAGAAGCCCGTCGCGAAGCGGGCTGTCCAGGTGTGAAGGGGGCGGGCCGGTGCGGCGCTGGGAGTACGTCGAGGGCACTGCGTCGAAGTTCTGGGAGACCGGGGCCGACGGTGCCGTGGTGACAGTGCGCTACGGGCGATGCGGGAGCGACGGGCGCACTCAGAGCAAGGAGTACGCGTCGGCGGACGCCGCACAGGAGCAGATCCGCAGGACGATCGCGGAGAAGGAGCGCAAGGGCTACCGAGAGGTGGGCGGGGCCACGGTGGCGGCCGGGGCGCCCGCGCAGGTTGCCGACGCGGACGCCGAGACTGCCGACGCGACTGCGGGCGCGCTGCCGGACGAGGACACCTTCGAGCTGCCGAGCGCCTGGCGGCGCCATCTGCACCCGCGGCGCGGGGGTGTGCGGCGCTCCGCGGGCAAGGCCTCGCAGGAAGCGCTGGCCGCGGTGGAGCGCCGGCTCTCCGAGGAGCGCGAATGGATCGCCGAGTTCCTGGCGGCTCCGCGCAGCGACGACCGGCTCGTCGAGTCCGCCCGGGCGCATCTGGCGGGCAGCCCCGATCCCGTCGGGGCGGCGGTCCTCGCCTCGGTGGTAGGCCTGTACCAGCTGACACAGTCGGCCTGGGCGGACAGCTGGACCGAGGCGTACGGGCTGCCGTTCGCCGCCCGGGCGGTCGTGGAGCTCTTCACGGTAGAGGCGCACTCGACCCAGGAGGGCATGCGGCGGTACGACCCGTGGCTCGAGGTCGTGGCAGGCCGTCGTAACGGGTACCGGACGGGCACGCACCGGCCGGCCGCCGACCGGGTCCGCGCCCTGCTCGCAAACGCCGACGAGGAGACCTACCGGGCGGCGGTCGCCGCGCTCGCCGGCTGCCGCGACGATACGGTGCGCCGGATCGTCGGGTCGTATCTGGTGCCGAGCGAGACGGAGTGGGTGGCCGAGCTCTGTGCCGCCCCTCAGGTGATTGCCGAGAGCGACCACACCCTGCGCTCCATGGTGTTCTGTTCGCTCAACTCTTCCGAGCAGGTCGGCGAGCTCGCGGAGCGGCCCGGCTTCGCCTGGTCGGTCGCGCTGATCGGGACGGTCGCAGAGGGCATCGGACCGGCGGTCGCACCGCTGCTGGCAGGTGCCATGAGCGACCGTTACCACACGGACTATCTGAAGCTGATCGCGAACGCACTGGTGGAGCTCCCGTCGGACGAGGCCTTCGGGCTTCTCCTCACCCACTCGGACGCGAAGCATGTCCGGGCCGCACTGTTCAAGGCGGCGCACCGCTATCCGGTACGCGCGCTGCGACTGCTCGGCGCGGCCGTGCGCGACGGTTCGGGCCCGGGCTCCGCCGAGGCGACCCGGCTACTGCTCGCCGGGCACATCGGCGCCCACCGCGAACTGGTGGCGACGGTGCTCCCCACGCTCGACGCCGACCTCGCCGCGCTGGTCGATCCGCTGCTCAACCCTGTCGGCCGGGTCGCCGACGCCTCCTCGCAGTCACTGCCGGAACTGCTGGTCTCCCCTCCGTGGTCCCGTCCGCGCAAGCCCACCCGCACGACGGTCGTCGACGGACTGTCGGCCGAGGCGGAGCCCGCTATCGCCTGGCTGCCGGGCGAGAAGGAGAAGTGGGCTTCCTGCCGCACCTGGTACAACCGCGAGCGTGAGCGCACCTACGGCAACGCGAAGTACTGGGAGGAGCAGGCCGCTTCGTACGCGGCGACGGAGACCCTGACCAGCCTCCAGCCCGCCTGGATGTTCCTGCACGGCCCCGAGGAGATTGTCCGGCCGTGGCTCGGCAAATGGGCCCCGGACGATCTGTGGGACGCCGAGGAGACGCTCAAGCCGGTCGCCGCCCGCTTCGGACTCGACGCACTGCCGGTGCTGCTCCGCGCGGCGCCCCACCAGCCGAGCTCACTCGCCCCGTTGTTCCTGCCGTACGTGGACGTTGCGGTCGCCCGGCACATGGCCGACTGGTCGATGAGGCTCAAGTCGGTTGCGGCGACGGCCCGTTCCTGGTTCGTCCGGCACGGCGCCACGGCGGCCGCATATCTGGTACCGGACGCGGTGGGCACGGCCGGGTCCGGCCGCCGCGCCGCCGAGCAGGCGCTGCTGCAGGTCGCTGCGCTGCACGGGGACGCGGTGGTGCGGGAGGCCGCCGCCGGATACGGCGCCGGCGCGGCAGGCGTGGTCGACGAGCTGCTGTCGGCGGACCCGCTGGAGCGGGCGCTGCCCGCAAGGATGCCGGTCGTACCCGCGTGGGCGGAACCGGCCCTGCTGCCGCAGATCCTGGTCAGGGCCGGGGGCGCGCTGCCGGAGGAGTCCGTCCGGCATGCCCTGATGCTGCTGGCGCTGTCCAGGCCCGGGGAGACCTATCCGGGGGTCGCCGTTCTCAGGGAGACGGGGGAGCCGGAGTCGCTCGCCGCGTTCGCCTGGGCGCTGTTCGAGCAGTGGCGGCTGTCCGGGATGCCCGCCAAGGAGTCCTGGGCGCTGCACGCGCTCGGGCTGGTCGGTGACGACGGGACGGTACGGAGTCTCACACCGGTCATCAGGGCCTGGCCGGGCGAGGGCGCACATCACAGGGCGGTCGAGGGTCTCGATGTGCTGGCCGCCATCGGCACCGATGTGGCGCTGCTGCATCTGCACGGCATCTCGCAGCGCGTGAAGTTCAAGGCGCTGAAGGTACGGGCGCAGGAGAAGATCGCCGAGGTGGCCTCGGGGCTGGGGCTGACCGGCGAGCAGCTCTCCGACCGGCTGGTGCCGGACTTCGGGCTGGACGCCGGGGGCTCGACGGTCGTCGACTACGGCACCCGCCGTTTCACGGTCGGATTCGACGAGCAGCTGCGGCCCTACGTATGGGACGGCGACGGCAAGCGCCGCAAGGATCTGCCGGTGCCGGGTGCGCGGGACGACGCGGAGCTGGCTCCGGCGGAGCGCAAGCGGTTCATGGCGCTGAAGAAGGACGTGCGGACGGTCGCTTCCGACCAGGTGCGGCGGCTGGAAGCCGCGATGGTGGCGCAGCGTTCCTGGACGACGGCGGAGTTCCGTGAGCTGTTCCTCCACCACCCATTGCTCTGGCACCTGGTGCGCCGGCTGGTGTGGCTGAGCGAGACCGACGGGGTGACCACCGCGTTCCGGGTGGCGGAGGACCGTACGTTCGCGAACGTCGAGGACGATCGCTTCGAGCCGGCCGACGGCGCGGCGGTGCGGATCGCGCACCCGCTGGCGCTGGGCGAGGAGCTCGGGGACTGGTCCGAGGTGTGCGCGGACTACGAGATCCTGCAGCCGTTCCCCCAGTTGGGGCGTGCCGTGTTCCGGCTGGCGGACGAAGAGGCCGGCGGCCACCGGCTGACCCGGTTCGAGGGGCTCAAGGTGCCGACGGGCAAGGTGCTCGGGCTGGAGCGTCGCGGCTGGGAGCGAGGGGTGCCGCAGGACGCCGGGGTCGAGCGGTGGATCTCCAAGCGCCTCGCCGACAACGCCTATCTGGTGATCGCGCTGGACACCGGCATCGCGGTCGGGGTCGTCGACATGTTCCCGGACCAGACCCTCGAAACGGTGTGGCTCGACGATCAACCCACCGACCACCACCCGCTGCACACCTATCCGCTGCGGTTCGCCGGTCTCGCCCCGGTGACCGTCTCCGAACTGCTGGCCGACCTGACGGAGCTGACCGAGGGCGTCGCGTCATGACCGTGCGGAAGACGGACGCGGTGCCGGTGCCGGAAGACCTGTCGGGCGGGTCGTCGGACGGTACGGAGGCCGGGCCGTCCGTGCAGCGGCCCCCGGCCGAGGTCCGGTACGCGCGGGAGCTGGCCGCGCTGCGCGCCGACGACCGCGATCCCCGGCCGCCGGGCTGGGAGTTGAGCCTGCGCGCGGCGCGCAGGTTCATCATCGGTGACACGGACGCCGGCATCAGCCGGAAGTTCGTCGGCAATCCGTCGCTCGTCGACCGCGCCCTGGTGACCCTGGCGACAAGCCGCGGGCTGATGCTGGTGGGCGAGCCGGGCACCGCCAAGTCGCTGCTGTCCGAGCTGATCGCGGCGGCGGTCAGCGGGGACTCCACGCTGACGGTGCAGGGTGGCGCGGCCACCACGGAGGACCAGATCAAGTACGGCTGGAACTACGCACTGCTGGTCGCCGAGGGTCCGTCGACACGGTCGCTGGTCCCGGCCCCGATGCTGCGCGGGATGGCGGAGGGCAGGCTCGTACGGTTCGAGGAGATCACCCGCTGTCCGCTGGAGGTGCAGGACTCGCTGCTCTCGCTGTTGTCCGAGCGGGTGGTGGCGATCCCCGAGCTGACCGGTCCTGACGGCATGGTCTTCGCCCGGCAGGGCTTCAATGTGATCGCGACGGCCAACACCCGGGACCGGGGTGTCAATGAGATGAGCGCGGCGCTCAAGCGGCGGTTCAACTTCGAGACGGTGTTCCCGATCCCGGACCTGGACACCGAGCTGGCGCTCGTCGAGGCCGAGGTGAGCACCCTGTTGCGGCGCTCGGGCGTGCAGCCGCCACCGGACCGGGACGTCCTGGAGGTCCTGCTAGGTACGTTCCGCGAGCTGCGCGCAGGCGCCGGGTCGGGCGGGCCGGACGGTTCGGGTGCCGGCCCGGGCCGGCCCTCAGCGGTGATGAGTACGGCGGAGGCGGTCTCGGTGGCCCATGCCGTCGGGGTACGTGGCTGGTTCCTGCGCGGCGAGCCGGGCAGCGCGGCCGATGTAGTGGCGTGTCTGGCCGGTACGGCTGCCAAGGACAGCCCGGAGGACCTGGCCCGGCTGCGCCGCTACCTGGAGCAGCAGGTGCCGCGCCGCCGCGGCCCGCAGTGGCAGGCCCTGTACGACGCACGTCATCTGCTGGCCGACTGATGTCTGCCGTGTTCCTGGGGGTGCGCCACCACTCCCCCGCCTGCGCCCGGCTCGTCGAGCGGACCGTCGAGGAGCTGCGCCCCGCCCACGTGCTGGTGGAGGGCCCGGCCGAGATGAACGCCCGGCTGGACGAGCTGCTGCTCGGCCACGAGCTGCCGGTCGCGGTGTTCAGCCACTACCGCGACGGCCATCGGGCCGCGACGTCCTGGGCGCCGCTGTGCGACTACTCGCCGGAGTGGGTAGCGCTGCGGGCGGGCCGGGCGGCCGGGGCGGAGGTCCGCTTCATCGACCTGCCGGCCTGGCATCCGGCGTTCGCCGAGCGCACCAACCGGTACGCCGACGCGGAGGTCCGGTACGCAGAGGCCACCGAGCGGCTCTGCCGGCACTTCGCGGTGGACTCCTCGGACGCGCTGTGGGACCGGTTGTTCGAGGTGGAACCGGACGACGGCCTCGCCGCACGTCTCGACGCGTACTTCGCGCTGGTGCGCGGGGACGCGGAGGCCGATGCGGGTGACCGGGCACGCGAGGCCTATATGGCGGCGTGGGTGCGAGCGGCGGTGGCTGCGGCCGGGGAGCGGCCGGTGCTGGTGGTGACCGGTGGCTTCCACCAGCCGGCGCTGCGCGCGCTCGCCGCGACCGGTGACGCTGACGGAACCGTTGATTCCGCTGTCGAGGCCGCTGGTGGTATCGGCGACGGTCCTTTCGGCGACGGTGGGGACGGTTGGGCGCTCGGGGCGGACGGGTGGCCGCAGGTGCCCGTTCCGCCGGAGGAGGCGCGGGCAGGGAGTTTCCTCGTGCCGTACTCGTTCCGCCAGTTGGACGCGTTCGCCGGGTATCAGTCGGGCATGCCGTCGCCCGGCTACTACCAGCAGGTATGGGAAGCGGGCCCCGAGGCCGCGGCGGACGGGCTGCTGCGGACGGTCGTCGAGCGGCTGCGGGCCCGGAAGTTCCCGGTGTCCACCGCCGATCTCATCGCGGCACGCAGTCTGTCCCAGGGGCTCACGGCGCTGCGCGGCCATCCGCGTCCTGCCAGGATCGATGTGCTGGACGGTCTCGCGGGTGCCCTGATCACGGACGACCTGGACCGCCCGCTGCCGTGGACGAGCCGGGGCACGCTGTCCACGGGCAGCCATCCCGCGGTCGTCGAGATGGTGGCAGCCTGCAGCGGCGATCGCGCGGGGCGGCTGCATCCCGCCACCCCGGCGCCGCCGCTTGTACACGATGTGGCGGCGCAGCTCGCCCGGCTGGGACTCGACGGCGGTCACGGCTCCTCGTACCGCCTCGACCTCACCGACACCACCGATCTGGAGCGCAGCCGGGTGCTGCACCGGCTGCGGGTGCTGGGGATCCCCGGCCACAAGCGGACCGCCGGTCCCGAGCACGGCATCGACCCGGTGTTCACCGAGCGCTGGGAGCCGCGGCCGTCGCCGGGGCGCGAGGCCGCGCTGGTCGAGGCGGGGGCGTACGGGGCGGGCCTGGCGGAGGCGGCAGCGGCCGTGCTCACCGAGCGGACCCATGACGCGGAGGCCGGGGCCGACACGATGGCCGGGGTGCTGTTCGACACCGTGCTGTGCGGCGTGGGCGCCCTCTCGGAGCAACTGCTCACCGAACTGGCTGCACGCGTCGGCGAGCTGAAGGAACCAGGACCGCTCGGCGACGTGCTCGCCACGGCTCTGGGGCTGTGGCGGCACGACCGGGTGTACGGGGTGGCGCGCGGCCCCTTGCTCGCCGCCGTGATCGACGGGGCGACGGGACGTCTGCTGTGGCTCCTGGAGGGTGCGCGCGGTGCGTCGGGGGTGTGGACTTCGCCCGGTTGCGGGCCGTGGTCGCCGTGCGGGATGCCGTGCTGCACGCGTCGGAGTTGCTTGCGGCGTCCCGGCGGACATGTGCCGCCACCTCGTCGCACTCGTCCTCGCCTATCAGCGTCACGCCGGGGCCGGCGCGGACGGCGCCCCCGCACCCGCCCCCGTCACCGACTGGTCCCCCGGCTCCACCGACGACCGTGCGCTCACCGATGCTGTCGGCGCCCGCACACTCACCGCGGCCCGCCGCACCTTCGAGCGCGGTTACGGCGCCCTGGTGCACCGCCCCACGGCCGAGCGCCCGGAGCCGTGGGTCGAGCTGCCCACCTGCACGGTGCGGTTCCCGGTGCCCGGTGAGATCGCGTACGCGCTGACGGACGCGGCCGCCGCGGTGCGGGACGAGATGGTGACGCTGACGGTCTGGGCGTTCCGGGCCGCCGACGAAGCGGGGGCCGAGGACCGGTCCTCCACCGTCCGGGTCGGCGGGCGCCCCACCGCGCAGCCCGAGGTCCGTCCCGCACTGGACGCGGCGGCGGCGCTCGCCGACGAGCTGCTGTGGGAGGGGGTGGCCCATGCCGGTCCGGTGCTCCGAGGTGCCCTGGCCCGTGCCGGTGACGCGCTGGCCGCCGGTTCGCTGCACTGGCCCGCCGGCGCGGTCGCCGAACTGGCCGACCAGCTCGCGGCCTACGCCGATCGCAGCGCCCGCTACCGCCCCGAGCTGGTCGCCGCCCTGCTCACCGAGGTCCATGCCCGGCGGCGGGCCGCCGCTGTCCCCGGTGCGCTCGGCACCCGGGAGGCCGGGGACACCCCGCTGCGCCGGGTCCGGCTCACCTCGCTCGGCTGCCGGGTCCGCGGCACGTCCGAAGCCCTGGTCGCCGAGGTGTATTTCGCGCACCCCGGCGCGGGCACCGTCCTGGTGCTGCGCAAGGAGTGGACGGCCGCCGACGGCCAGGAGCTCACCGGGCACCGGCTGGCCACCCGCCGTGTCCTGTCCACGTCGCTCTCCGCGCTGGCCACCGGCAGCCTGGTCAGCGAGAGCGTCCGGCGCACCGCGAGCCGCGCCCTGACGATCACCCGGGGCCGGCTCGGCACCACGAGCATCACCCCGGTCGGTGCCGCCTGGACGGAGCTCCCCGATCCCCTCCTCGTACGCGATCTGTCGGCTCTCACAGCACGTTGGCAGGGGCGTCCGCCGCGGCTGATCCGTCCGAGGGTCGAGGCGGAATCGGTGCGCGTCGTCGCCCTGTCCGAGGTCGGGAGCGTCGGGTACGACCCCGCCGAGCAGCGTCTCGAAGCGCAGGTCCGGGACGCCGCGGGAACCCCCGCCGTGCTGACGTCCGCGTACCGCCCGGAGTGCCCGGGGGCGCTGGACGCGCTGGCGGACGCGTTGGAAAGCGGGGCCACGCATGTCAGCGGTTCGGTGCACCGCGCCGGCGGCGGCATCCTCGTCGACCCGATCGCGGTGCTCACCCCATCCGGGGTGACGGTGCCCGATCTGGCCGCGGGTGACGGCTCCGTGGCCCTGGCGGCGGCCGGAAGCCGCTCGCCGGATCCGTTGTCCGCGGCGCTGGACGAGGCGATGTCCGCGCTCGCCGCCGCGGCCCACAGCGGGCTGTCCCGTCCGAGCGCCCCGGCCCGGTCCCGAATCGAAGAAGCGGCGACCGCCCTGTCGCGGACCGGGCTGGCCCGCGCGGCGGCCCTGCTGCGGGCGTTCCTGAACACGCTCGACGCGCAGGCGGAGGGCGGGCGGACCGCCGCCTGGCTGGAGGTCCAGCTCCACCTCCTGGTCAGCGGTGAACTGCGGGCCGCCAAGGCTGAGGACGCTCCGGAGTGAGCAGCCGTGTCCGGGTCAGGGGCGGTTCAGATAGGCGAGTCCGGGATGGGCCTTCGTATACCCGTCGACGAGTCGGCGGGCGACCGGGACCGAGTCGACGAGGGGGTGGAGTGCGAAGGCCTGTACGGCGGTGGCGCGTGAGCCGGTTGCCGCCGCGTCCATGACCGCGCGTTCGACGGCCTTGACCGCGGTGACCAGGCCGACAGCGTGATACGGAAGGGGGTCGACGGCCACGGGATGGGCGCCGTTGGCGTCGACCAGGCAGGGGACTTCGATGACGGCGTCCGCATCGAGCACGGACAGTGTGGTGCGGTTGCGGACGTTGAGGATCAGGGACGTCCGCTCGTTGCGGGCGACGGCCCGCATGAGGGCGAGGGCGACCTGTTCGTATCCGCCGGACTCCAGATCGCTCTCGTCCCGCTCGCCGACCCCGGCGACCTCCCTGTTCTCCGACATGTAGGTGGCCTCGCGTTCGGCGCGGGTACGGTCCCAGGTCGGCAGGGCGGGGTTCGCGGGGTCCCTCATGCGGGCGTAGAAACCCTCCTGCTGATCGCGGAGGAAAGCGCCCCGGGTCTGCTCGGCGTCCTGGTAGGCGCGGACGGCTTCCCGGTTGAAGTAGTAGTAGTGCAGGTACTCGTTGGGGATCGCACCGAGTGAACGCAGCCAGTCGGTGCCGAAGAGCTTCCCCTCCTCGAACGAGCCCAGCAGCTCCGGGTCGGCGAGCAGGCGCGGCATTTCGTCACGGCCGTCGATGTGCAGCCCGCGGACCCACCCCAGGTGGTTGAGGCCGACGTAATCGATCCAGGCACGGTCGGGCTCGGCGCCCAGGGCCCGGGCGATACGGCGGCCGAGGCCCACCGGCGAGTCGCAGATGCCGATGACCCGGTCACCGAGGTGATGTGACATGGCTTCGGTGACCAGGCCCGCCGGGTTGGTGAAGTTGATGACCCAGGCGTGCGGGGCGAGCCGGGCGATGCGGCGGGCGAGGCCGTCCGCGACGGGGACGGTGCGCAGCCCGTACGCGATGCCGCCCGCGCCGACCGTCTCCTGACCGAGCACACCTTCGTCGAGGGCGACCCGTTCGTCGGCGGCACGGCCTTCGAGGCCTCCGACACGGATGGCGGAGAAGACGAAGTCGGCGCCCCGCAGCGCCTCGTCGAGCTCGGTGGTGGCCAGAACGGTGGGTGCGTCCGGCACCCCCTCGGCCTGATCGGCGAGGACGCGGGCGACGGCGGTGAGCCGGTCGGCGTCCGTGTCGTAGAGGGTGACGGCGGTGACGCGGCCTTCGGCGTGGTCGGCGAGCAGCGCCCCGTACACGAGGGGGACCCGGAATCCGCCGCCGCCCAGAATTGTCAGCTTCACGCTTCCGCATGGTACGGGGCGCGAAGCTCCGTACCGTGCCCGCCGCCATCGCCGCGGCAGCGCGCGGGCCGGTGGGCCCGGACTCCGAGGTCCAGGTCCACCGGCCCGTGAGACCGCGTATGCCGACCGTGCCGGCCGTTGCGCGGACGGGTCAGGTCAGTAGCCGCTCCACCAGCGCGTCACCGCGCGCCACAGCCTCGCCGGTGCGGCCGGCCTGCGCTGGTGCGGAATCCGGCCGGCTGCCTGCTGCCCGGCAGCCGTGCCATCGGGCGTCGTCTCGGTCTGCACGCCGCCCCCGTGCACGGCACCGGTCCCGCCGGGTGCAGCCTGCGCCCCTGCGCCGGCCGGAACGGACGAGGGCGCCGGAGTGCGCAGGGGCGGTGTGTGCGGGACCGGCGACTGCACTTCCCAGTTGTCGCGCGACGGATTGCGCCGGCCTGTCGACGGCGGTTCGTTGTCGTCCTGCGGCGGGCGGGCGGCGAACTCCGCGGGCAGTTCCACGAGATGCCGGGACATGATGTTCCCGATCCACTGCAGCTCGTTCTCGTCGACGGTCAGCTCGAGGTCCGGCAGGCGCATCAGCAGGGCGTCGACACCGACGTCCGCGATCGCTCGCCCGATGTCCTGGCCGGGGCATTCGTGCGGGCCGCCACTGAACGCGAGGTGGGCGCGGTTGCCCTCCATGTTGGCGGCGAGGTCGGGCCGTACCACCGGGTCCGTGTTGGCGGGGGCGATGCCGACGATCAGTGCGTCGCCCTCCCTGATGCGCTGGCCGCCGAGCTCCGTGTCGCCGACCGCCCAGCGCCCGAACACCGCGGTGAACGGTGGCTCGTCCCAGAGCGTCTGCTCGACCGCCTCCGGCACCGTCATGTGGCCGCCGCTGAGCCTGGCCCGGAACCGCGGGTCGGTGAGCACCATCCGCAGCACGTTGGCGATCAGGTTGGCGGTCGCCTCGTACGCGGCGATGAGGATCAGCCGAAGATGCTCGGTGACCTCCGTGTCGGTCATGCCCGCGGGATGCTCGACGAGCCAGGTGGCGAAGTCGGAGGCGGGTTCGGCCCGGCGCCGTTGGACCAGCCGGTTCAGCGCCGCAACGACATAGGCGTTGCTCGCGACAGCCGTCGCCGTGCCCCGGGTCATGTCGCGGGCGGCCTGCACCATCCGGTCGTTGTACTCCTCGGGCATGCCGAGGATCGCGCACATCACCATCATCGGCAGCCGCTCGGCGAACTGGCTGACCAGGTCGACACGGCCTTCCTGGCAGAAGTCGTTGACGAGCCGGTTGCTGTAGCGGTTGATGTGGCGGCGCACGCCGCGGTGGTCGATGCGCGCCATGCTGTCGGTGACCGCGCCGCGCTGCCGTTCATGGGTGGCGCCGTCGGCGAACACGCACACCGGCTGCCAGGTGAAGATCGGGGCCAGCGGGTGGTCCGGGGCCACACTGCCGTCCTGCAGGGCCCGCCAGCGCCGGGAGTCGCGGGAGAACTGCGAGGGGGTGCGGGTCATGTGCAGGTTCTCGCTGTGCCCGAGCACCAGCCAGGCGGGTACATCCCCGTGCAGCAGGACCGGTGCCACCGTGCCGTGTTCGGCGCGGAGCTTGTCGTACAGCCCTGCGGGGTCCCGCTCGGCCTCGGGGCCGTAGAACCGGCGGAGCCCGCCGGGTCCGATACCGAGTCCGTGGGCCGGGCACTCGGGCGGTGGAACCGGCCCAGTGGCCGCTCCGGGCTCGTAGTGGAAAGGGGTTGTCACGATCGCTCCAGGGATAAGGCTGTCAAGATCGGATGAGTACGGGCGAGGCATCGAGCGGGTGCCAAGAGGGTGTCCAGCGGGGTGCGTGTGGGGGCGGGCACAGCGCGGTGGGGTGGCGTCAGCCGAGCGGGACGGCCAGGCTGTGCAGATAGCGCATCAGGGTCATCAGCACATCGCGGCTGGACATGCGCAGTCTCGCGTCGCAGTCGATCATCGGGACCTCGTCCGGCAGGTCCAGGGCACTGCGCAATGCCTCGACCGAGTGCTTCGGGGCGTCCGGGAAGGTGTTGACGGCGACGACGAACGGCACTCCGCGCTCCTCCAGACGCCCGATGACATCGAAGCTGACCTCGAGGCGCCGGGTGTCGATGAGGACGACGGCGCCGAGGGCGCCCTCGAAGAGGCCGTTCCACAGGAACCAGAAGCGTTCCTGGCCCGGGGTGCCGAAGAGGTAGAGGATGAGCTCGTCGCTGATGCTGATCCGGCCGAAGTCCATGGCGACGGTGGTGGCGGTCTTGCTCTCCACCCCGAAGTTGTCGTCCACGCCGACGCCGGCCTGGGTCATGGTCTCTTCGGTGGTCAGGGGCCGGATCTCGCTGACGGAACCCACCATGGTCGTCTTGCCGACCCCGAACCCACCGACTATCACCACCTTCACGGCCGCGGTGGCCGTGGTGGGCAGGATGTCCTCGGTCCTGGGGCCGGTGATCGTGTCAGAGTTTCTGAAGTCCATGCATCACCGCTTCGAGAAGAGACCTGTCCGGGAGTGTGGCGCGGACAATGGGCGCGCGCGATTCGATCAGTTCGGTCGTGAGGAGATCGGTGAGGAGCGAGGTCACCACGCTGAACGGCAGGCTGAGGTAGGCCGAGATCTCGGCGACGGATAACGGCGCCTGGCAGAGCCGCAGGATCACGGCCTGTTCGGGCTGGACCGTCGGCGTCGGTTCCACCTTCGCAACGACCATCGTGACCAGGTCGAGCGCCGCCCGCTCGCTGCCGTCGGGATCGCCGGTGATCACGTACAACCGTTCCGGATCGCTCAGTGCCGGATCGGTCCTTCGGCGTTCTCGTCGGGGAGCACTCATCCGGCCTGCCCGTCATGACGCGGCGGGCTCGTGAGGTGGGCGCCGATCCGGACGACCATGTCGCGCATCCGTGCCCCGACGAGTCCCGCATCCACCGTCTCTCCGGCGAGGACCGCAAGGTACGCACCGGTCCCGGCAACCATCAGGTAGAAGAAACCGCCCGTGACTTCGATGACGACGAGCCGCATCATGCCGTCGCTGTAAGGGATTTCGGAGGCGACGGCGGCGGCCAGGCTCTGCAGTCCG
The DNA here is from genome assembly GCF_040608395.1 of Streptomyces sp. NPDC005181. Lineage (NCBI taxonomy): Bacteria > Bacillati > Actinomycetota > Actinomycetes > Kitasatosporales > Streptomycetaceae > Streptomyces > Streptomyces sp. NPDC005181. Next base: position 12,835 of record NZ_JBEXID010000035.1, on the reverse strand, counting down.
GCGCAGGCGGCCGCCAGCCGGTCGGCGACATCGGGGTCGCCGCCGTGCCGGGCGATGCGCAGGCCGTCCGCGGAGAGCACCACGATCTGATGGATGTCAGGAACGTCGTCGGCCAGCTCCTTGAGCATCCAGTCCATATTGCCGCGTTGCTGGATCACTTCAGGTCTCCCTTGTCCCACGCATCGTCAGAGTCTTCGCCGGTCTTCGGCTCCTGCGGCACGCCGTTGACGGCGTTGGTGAATGCCTCCAGCCAGAGTCCGGGCGGGGGCTCCTTGGCGCTGTCGCTCCCGTTGCGGTGGCCGTTGCGCTGTCCTGCGGCGGGGGCGGCGGGCTGCGCGGGGAGATTGTGCGAGCCGAGCGGTGCGCGGCCGCGGCTGCGGCGCTGCGGGAGGCCGCCGGCGGTCCATTCGGTCACCACCGGGGCGTCGTCCCCCATGGCGGACGCGGGGGCGGCCGGCCGGGGGTCGGAGGCGACCGGTCCGGTGGCCGGGCGGGATTCCACGGGGAGAGGCTGGCGGTGCTTGCTGCGCGGCGGAACGACATGCTTCATGTTCGAGAGGTCGATGTCGCTGGTGGGCCTCGACGTGGCGCCGATGCCGTGGGCGATACCGGGGGCGGGGCCTGTGGTGATCATGGCGCGGGGCACGATGAGTACGGCGCGGACCCCTCCGTACGCGGACTGCCGCAGCGAGACCTGGAGGTCGTACATCCGGGAGAGCCGGCCGACGACGGCCATACCGAGTCGCGGGGACTCGCCGAGGTCGTTCATATTGGATCCGGCCTGGGCCCTGGCGAGCATGTTCTCCGCCCGTTCGCGGGCCTCCTCGCTGAGGCTGACGCCGCCGTCCTCGATCTCGATGGCGATGCCGGTCTGCACCTCGACCGCGGTGACGTGTACCCGGGTCTGCGGCGGCGAGTAGCGGGTGGCGTTGTCGAGGAGCTCGGCGCAGGCATGGATGAGCGGCTCGACCGCGGTGCCGATGATGGCGACCTTGGCGATCGAGTGCAGATCGACGCGCGGGTACTCGAGGATCCGGGACATGGCGCCGCGCAGCACACTGAACAGCGGTACGGGCTTGGGCCATTGGCGGCTGGGGCGGGCGCCGCCGAGCACCGCGATGGAGTCGGCGAGGCGGCCGATCAGCGCGGTGCCGTGGTCGATGCGCAGCAGGTCGTCGAAGACGTCGGGGTTGCGCCCGTGGTGCTCCTCCATCTCCCGCAGCTCGGAGGCCTGGCGGTGGACGATCGCCTGGACGCGCCGGGCGACGTTGACGAAGGCGCGCTGCGCGGAGTCACGCATCGCCTCCTCGTTGTCGATGATGTTCAGCACCGTGCGGACAAGGGCGCGTTGGGCGTCGGGAAGGTCGCGGTACGTCTCGTCGGCGTCGATGACGTCGCGCAGCACCTCGTCGGGCGAATTGCCCACCCGGAGCCGGTGGATCGCGGCCGGCAGCAGCTCCTTGCTGATCCGAATGGCCTCTTCGTCATGGGTGGCGAGGCGGTGTTCCAGGACGGCGAGGCGGCGTTCGTACTCGGCGCGCTGCCTGCGCATCGCGCGTCCGCGGCGGGCGAGCACGACGGCGAGTGAGGCGACCACGACGGTGGCGACGGCTCCACACCAGACGACTGGTATCCGCGCGGGCTCGGAGACCAGTGCCGCGGCGGCGGCGGTGGCGCCGGCCATCAGGAGCACGGGGAGCAACGCGGCGCGAGCAACGGGGACTTCTCGGTCGATCGGTGGTGATTCAACTCGAACCATCTAAGACCTCTGGCGGTTGATTCGGGAGATATGCGCACATCAGGGGTGTGCAGGAACAAGCGCTCGAATTCATCTCAACTCGACTTCTCTGCGCGTGAGCTTAGCCAGATAGAAACAGTGCTTCGGCATATTCACCCAACCCCCTGCGCGGGCGCTCCGGCGGTAATACACTCACGAGTTTTTGCACGCACCGCCTTCGGCCGCGCACAAGGAGTGACGTGACGCCGAAGCGCGAGGACAGCACCCCTTTACGTACCCCTCTGCGGACATTGTCGGGACTCACTTTCGAAGAGGGGACGGTGAGGGACGAAATTGCCGAACGCACCGATGCTCGAGTGGCCCATTCAGTCCCACCCCGAGGAACGCAAGCACATGCGATCGAAGAGGATCCGAAGTAGAAACATGACCGGCGGACGAGGGCACGGCACAGGAGTGAGAGTGGCGGGCGGTGCCGGCGGAATCGGCGCGCGGCCCACGGCCGGATCGACATCCTGATCGACAACGCCGGGATCACCGGCCCGATCAGGCCCGCGCACGAGGCGACGGAGAAGGAGTTCGACACCCTCTTCGCCTGCACGATCTTCTACGCGGGGCTCGGCCCCCCTGCCGTCGGCGCCGCGCTGCTGATCACGTACCAGGGGATGGCGCCGGCGATGAACGAGGGCGCGGTGGGCTGCGTGCTGATCCTGGCCGTCCGTCCACGGGTGGGCCGACGGCCGGAGCGGGCCGTCTGGCAGCCGTCGCCCACGCGCGCGAAGTGGGGGTCCGGCGTCTGGGTCAGCGCCGGACCCCGCCGATGCGTCCCTCCAGCTGGACCAGCAATTCGCTGAGCTGCGCGCTGAGTTCGCCACGGGTCTGCTCGTCGAGGCCGGAGAGCACGGCGCGTTCGTACGCCAGCTGCCGGGGCAGCAGTTCGTCGACCAGGGTACGCCCCTCCTCGGTGAGACGGACGTGTGCGACGCGGCGGTCGCGGTCGTCGCTGCGACGGTCGACCAGGCCGCGCTCCTGGAGGGTCCGGAGGCGCTTGGTGACGGCGGCACCGGAGGAGAACGTCTCCCTGGCCAGCTCACCGGGGGTGAGCTCGCGGTCGGTACGCCGTACGGCGCCCAGCAGGTCGAACTCGGCGCGGGAGAGTCCGGCGGCGCGCAGCGGGGCGTCCTCCGCCTGCTGGAGCAGGGCGGCGCAGCGGTTGATCCGGCCGATGAGTTCCATCGGTCCGGTGTCCAGCTCCGGGTTGACGGCGTGCCACTGCCGTACCACCGAGGCGACGATGTCGTCGGTCACACCGCTCCGTTCTCCGGGACGGGGGCGATGAGCCCCTGCCGTGTTGCTGTCGCCGCGAGCGTACGGTGTCCGGCCTGCTCGGCCGCGAGAATGTGCTCCTCCGGCAGGGCGCGCTGCCACCATTCGCCGGCTGCCGTGTCGCCGGCCTCGCGCAGTTCGACGAGCGATCCCGTCAGTCTGCGACGGGCGGCATCGAGGGCAGCGGGCGCGGGCGACGGGGCGGCGATGGTCTGTACGGCGTGGTCCCGGGCCCGGTCGGTGGCGGCGAGGGCCCGTTCCAGGCTTCCGGTGGCCCGTCGGTTGGTGACGGCCATGGCGGCGAGCATTCCGACGGCGGCGCCGATGACGGTGTCCAGGACCCGGTCGCCGATGAGCTCTCCGGCCGGGTGCGTCCCGCCGAACTCCAGGACGAGGAGGGCCATCGGGGTCACGGCGATGGAGCCGAGCCAGTAGTTGCGGGTGATCAGAGCCTCTGCGGCGAAGTTGAAGAGCAGGCAGCAGCCGATGAGCGCGAGCGGGCTTGTCCGGGAGACGGGGAGGACGGCGGCGAAGACGAGCACGCCGAGGAGGTTGCCGAGGGTGCGCTGCAGGGCGCGGTTCCAGGAGAGCGTGACATTGGCCTGATAGAGGGAGGCGGCGGTGACGATCGCCCAGTAGGGGCGGCCGACGCCGACGGCCATCGAGACATATCCGGCGAGGGCGCAGCCGATGAGGGCGCGGGCGGCGACGGGCAGCAGCGGGGAGCCGGGGGCGAGTGAGCGGAGCACCGCACGGCGGGCGTCGCGTCGGCTTCCCGTCCGCCGGGCGGCCCGCTCGGCCTCGATCCCGAAGAGCTCCTCGGCGGTGCCGGGGGCGGGCGGCGGAGTGGGGACGGGGCCACGGGCCCGGGTCTGCCCGGCCCAGGCGCGGAGCCGGTCGGGGTCGGCGACGGGGGCTCCGGTGTCGTGGTCGCGGGTGCGGGTGCGGACCGTCGTAGGGGCGAGCTCGGTGTCGCGGTCCGCCGTACGGGCGTGGCCGCCATCCCCGGTGCTGCTGCCCGGACCGGCGTGGCGGCCGGGGTGTGCGCCCAGGGCGCCCAGGGCGAGCGTGGCTTCGGCGTGGACGACGAGCCGCTCCAGCTCCCGGCGTACAGGGGTGGGGCGCCCGGCGACGAGCAGTGTCTGCCAGGCCGCGTGGACGGCGGCGGCCGCGGCGTGCCGGGTGCGGTGCCCGGGGTCGTCCGCGTACGCGGCGGCAGCGGCCAGGGCGCGGGCGGTCGCGCGCCGCTCCGGGCCCTCCCGGCGCAGCAGCGCGGGTCCGACGGTGACCAGCCAGGAGACCGCGCCCGCGGCCGCGGTGAGCGCCAGGTGTCCGGGCACCTGGCCGAGGTGCTGCGGGGCGAAGAGTGCGGCCGAGGTGACGAAGGTGAAGATCACCGGCCCGGGCGGTCCGATGCGGGTGGCGTCGCAGAGCGCCTTCTGCCCGGCTGCGAGCAGCGCGCCGACGGCGATCAGCACGGCGGTCGAGTCGGTGAGCGATGCCGTGACCAGGGATATCGCCATGCCGACGAGCATGCCGACGACGACTCCGGCGACAGTACGGGCGCGGCGGGCGTACGGGAGGCTGTGGCCGTACAGCGCACAGAGCGAGCCGGCCATCGTGTACATCACAAGGTCGAGCCGGCCGAAGGCGAGGAGCACCAGATTCGGTACGGCGGAGGCGACGACCACGCTCAGTGCCGGCTTGAACCACATGTCCGAGGGGCGGGTCAGGCGCAACGGGCCGACCAGGGGAAGCCTGCGGACTGCGGACTGCCGGGTACGAAGGGTTGAATCACTCACCCACATACTTTAACAGGTATTACACTCGTAAAACAGTTTCCTCGATGCCGCGCCGCGCTGGCCCCGCTCCCCGGCCGGTCATAGCGTGCGAGAACACAGGTGCCTCCCACACGTCCACGCAGTGACAGAGGGAACAGGGGAAACGGAATGAAACTCACCAAGCCGGTGTCCGGCGGTCCCTGCTGGGTCGAGCTGAGCACGCCCGACATCCCGGCAGCCAAGGCGTTCTACGCGGCGCTCTTCGGCTGGCGGTCCGAGACCGATCCGCGCGAGGAGGCCGGCGGCTACACGCTGGCACACCTCGGCGATGCGCGGGTCGCCGCACTCAGCCCGGTCTATCAGCCGGGGCAGCCACCCGCCTGGACGGTCTCGTTCGCCACCGAGGACACAGATGCCACGGTCGGCAAGGTGACGGCGGCGGCCGGCTCGCAGCTGGTCGGCCCGATGGACGTCTTCGACCAGGGGAGGTTCGCGGTGGTCGCGGACCCGTCCGGCGCGGTGTTCTCGCTGTGGCAGGGCCGGGCCTTCGCGGGCGCCGACCTGCTGAACGAGCCGGGCGCGCTCGGCTGGGTCGAACTCGTCACCCGAGAGGCCGATACCGCGCTCTCCTTCTACCCGGCGGTCTTCGGCTGGACGGTCAACGCGTCGCAGACGTATCCGCAGTGGGGCGTGGACGGCGCCGACTTCGGCGGCATGCTGGTGATGGACGACACGTTCCCGCCCGAGACACCGCCGAACTGGCTGCCCTATTTCGCCGTGACGGACGTCGACGCGACCGCGGCCACCGCGCAGGGTGCGGGCGGCGAGATGATGTTGCCGCCGACGAACGTCCCGGACGGCCCACGGATCGCGGTGGTACGCGACCCGCAGGGAGCGGTCTTCGGCATCCACCTGGCGGGCGAGGAGGGCTAGGGGTGTCCGGCGGATCACGGCCGGGGCCGGGGCGATCACCCGGATCGGACTCCCGGCACTGACGGCCCTGTCCGTGCCGGAGGCCCGTTGCTGGAGTCGCTGGACGCGAAGCGCCGGGCCACACTGATCGCGACGCCCACGGACCGGCGCACCCATCGATTCGGCATCTGTCTGCACGGCGCCGGCGAAACGGTCCTCCTGGAGTTCAGCTGATGTACGAGAGCGATGCCGGCCTGCTCGCCCCCGGGCGGGCCGGCTCCCCCGCCGAGGCCACCACCGGCGACCGCGCCTTCCTTCAGGCGATGCTCGACGCCGAGGCCGCGCTGACCCGCGCCCAGTCCGCCTGCGGACTCGCCCCCGCCGGAGCCGGGCGGGCGGTGACGGACACGGCGGACGCCGGCCGCTTCGACGTACGCGATCTGGCGCTGCGGGCCCGCTCCGACGGCAATCCGGTCATTCCCCTGGTGGCAGACCTCACGGCGGCTGTTCCCGAGGACGCCCGGCCCTACGTGCACCGGGGGGCGACCAGCCAGGACATCCTCGACACGGCCGCGATGCTGGTCGCCTCGCGGACGCTGGCAGCGGTGCTCGACGATCTCGAGCGGGCGGCGGGCGAGGCGGCACGGCACGCGGCCACGCACCGCGACACACAGATGGCGGGGCGCACACTCACCCAGCACGCCGTGCCGACCACGTTCGGGCTGAAGGCTGCGGGGTGGCGCGCGCTGATCCTCGACGCCCGGGACCGGCTGGCTGCGGTACGGGCGTCACTGCCCGCCCAACTGGGTGGCGCGGCAGGCACATTGGCGGCTTTTTTCGCCTTCTCCGCCACGTTCTCCGACTCCTCCGCCGGGCAGGGTGAGGTCGACGGACCTGCTCTGGTCGCCGCCTACGCGCGCGAAGTGGGTCTGGTGGAACCGGTGTTGCCCTGGCACACCCTGCGTACCCCGATCGCCGATCTCGCCGGTGCGCTCGCCTTCACCGCGGGCGCTCTCGGCAAGGTGGCCGCCGATGTGCTCACGCTCTCCCGCACCGAGATCGGCGAGGTCGAGGAGGAGCAGGGCGGCGGTTCGTCCGCCTTGCCGCACAAGGCGAATCCGGTGCGCGCCACGCTGATCGCGGCGGCCGCCCGCCGTGCGCCGGGCCTGGCGGCGACCCTTTACGGCTCACTGGCCGCCGAGGACGAGCGGCCTGCCGGGGCGTGGCACGCCGAGTGGGAGCCGCTGCGCGCTCTGCTGCAGCTCGTCGGCGGCGCCACGCTCGAGGGCGCCGCACTCCTGGCCGGGCTGCGGGTCGTCCCGTACGCCATGCGGGAGAACCTCCAGCTCACCGACGGTCTGATCGTCGCGGAGCGACTGGCTGCCGTGTTCGCCGACCGGATCGGCCGGGCCCGGGCCAGGGAGGTGCTCGCAGATGCGGCGGACCGGGCTCGATCCGAGACGACGGACCTCGCCGATGTGCTCTTCGACGTCCTTCGCGAGGAACCCGAGCTCGCAGGCCTCGATCTGGCGGAGCTGGCCGACCCCACCCGGTACACCGGATCCGCGGGCCTCCTCACCGACCGGGCACTGGAACGCCGATGACTGCTCCGCCGCGACCGCCTGCCGCACCTTGGTATGCGGCCTGCCGGACAGGGCGATCACCACGCTGCCACCCCTAGGGTGCGTCGGGACAGACCCCCCGACCGGCGGCGATGCTCGAACCGTCGCCCCGGATCCGGGCATGGATGTGCATGTCGTGCCAGCCGTCGGCGTGCAGATGACCTCGCCGCCGGGTGCCCTCCAGCGCAAAGCCCGACTTGGTCGCAACGCGGCAGGACGCCTCGTTCATGACCGAGTGGGCGAGTTCCAGACGCTCGAAGCCGACCTCGTCGAAGGCCCAGCGCGCCACGGCGGCCACGGACCGGGGTGCGACGCCCTGCCCGCGGGCGGCGGGCAGGGTCCAGTAGGCGCATTCGGCCTGGCCGATGCCCAGCGTCAGCGAGCGGAGCGAGATCCGTCCGAGCAGTTCCTCGGCTCCGTCGGGCGCGCCGTTCCTCGGGCGGACGACGGCCCAGTGGACACCGGTCTCGGCGTGCCAGGCGTCCTGCCACTGTTCGATCCAGTCGCGGGCCTCCTCCTGGGAGTCGGCCCGCCGCAGATGCCAGCGCTGGATCGCCGGATCCGAGAAGGCGGCGTGAACGGCGGGTGCGTCGGTGTACTCCCACGGCCGCAGGCGCAGATCGCCGGCGACCGGCAGGGCGGGTTGCGCACCGTCCGCGAGACGGCCGGAAGGGATGTGGGGCGGCACCAGGTAGGGCATGGCCGTCATCGTCCCACCGAGGGGGCGCCCGACCCGGGAAGCGGCCATGCGACCTGCCCGGGACGAGGGTCCGCCCGCGCACCGTACACATAGGTACGGATGCGCGCCGTGCGGAAGGGCTCCCTGGTCAGCCGAGGCCGCGGGCGTCCTGCTTGAGGGCGGTGTCCACGGTCAGCGCCGTCGCCACGACGAGGCTCAGCAGCGGCTCGGGCAGCTGGTAGTGGATCTGCAGCACGTAGTTGTCCGCCGTCGTGAACAGCGTCTTCGCGAGGCCCTCCCAGGTCTTGGTGATCCGGGCGATCTCCGCGTCGTTGTGATCGACGATCGCGAAGTTCCAGGCGCGCCAGTTCTCCGCCTTGATGGCACCGATCTGCTGACCGTCGACCATGATGGCGAAGTTGATCTTGCCGATGGCATTCTGCTGGACGATCTCGCCGACCGGGCTGCCGTCCGGGCGCTGCACGACGACCCGGGACTTGATGAACTTCGCCGGGCGGGTCAGGAGCAGCTGCGGCTGGCCGTACGCGTCACGGATCTCAAGCTTGTGGGTGAGGTACTGGTCGATGCTGGAGACGAACCGCAGCACCTTGCGCAGTGCGCTCTGGCCGACCTGGAGGACCGAGCCGATCGTGTTGCCGTGCTGGTCGAAGACGCTGTACTCGTTCGTCACCTCGATCAGCTTGGCCTTCTGGTTCACGACCAGGACCTGCTGATTGAAGAGCGAGGCGCCACCGGGGACACCACCTTGCTGAGGCTGCGCCATCTGCTGAGGGGCGGCCTGCTGATGCTGGGGGGCGGCCTGCTGCTGGGGCACCTGTCCCTGGGCCGGCGCCTGGGGCTGCTGTCCGCCGGCCGGGTTGGTGTGCTCGGTCCACTGGGAGCCGTCCCAGTAGCGCAGCAACTGGGGCGCGCCATGCGGATCCGGATACCAGCCCGCAGATACGTTCGAGTGCGTTGTCACCGAGGCACACTATCCCGCCGGTCCAGCAGCGGAACCCTCAACTGCCACATCCACAGCCTCCCCACACTCCTTGAAATTTCACACACCGCTACCATGTCGGTGATGACCAGGCTCAGTGAACGGACCGGCGCGCGGCGCGGTGACGCCCGTGTGTCCACCGTTCTCGTCTGGCTGTTCGCCCTGCTCGCCGCGGTCTCGTGCTGTTCGCTCGCCGAGCCCGGCGCGGCCACGCACCGCACCATGACCGCGACCGCGGCTCCGGCTGCGGTCACGGCTCCCGGCGCGACTCCCCCGCCGACCGCGCGCATCGTCGTCGTGGCCGAGGCCGCGGGCGGCCGTGGCGCCGGCAGTTCCTGCCACGACGTCTCGGAGCATGCGACACCCGTCGTCCTGCCCGCCCAGGCCGCTCCCGTCGCGCTCCCCGCCTCGACGGTCACCGCCCCGGAAGGCCGACTCACCGGCGCCACCGGTATCCGCGGCCCCTCCAACGACGCCGTGGACGCCGTCGATCGTCTCCGCCTCCAGGTTCAACGGACTTAGAAGCAGGCCCAGTTCTTCCGCCTGCCCACTTTCCGTACATCGTGTTGAACCCGAGGACTCCCCATGGCTTCCGCCAAGAAGCAGAACACCCCTGCCGCCGCGCGCCGCGCCAAGCTGGATGAGGCCCGCCGCAAGGAGCGGGCCCGCGAGCGCCGCAACCGCATCATCACCATCGCCGCATCCCTGGCCGTCATCGCCGGACTCGTCGCCGGCGGCGGCTATCTGATGTCCGCCGCCGACAAGCAGGACCAGGCCGAGGAGCAGGCCAAGTCCTCCCCCGTCCGGGGCGAACGGAGCTGGGACGAGCTCACCCAGAACCATGTCCAGAAGAAGGTCGACTACCCGATGAACCCGCCGGTCGGCGGGGACCACAACCCGGTGTGGATGAACTGCGACGCCGACGTCTACACCGAGCCGGTCCCGGACGAGAACGCCGTCCACTCACTGGAGCACGGCGCCGTCTGGGTCACGTACAACGGGAAGGCGAAGCCCGCCGACATCAAGAAACTCGCCGACCGCGTCGCCAGGACGCCGTACTCCCTCATGAGCCCGGTGAAGGACCAGGGCGCCCCGCTCATCCTCAGCGCCTGGGGCGAGCAGGTCACCGTGAAGAGCGCGACCGACGCACGCGTCGCGCAGTTCTTCACGAAGTACGTCCAGGGGCCGCAGACCCCGGAGCCGGGCGCCGCGTGCACCGGCGGGATCGCCCAGTGACACCCCCGGTACGCACTCCGTGGCGGATGGGTGCGGCGGGAGCTGCGGTACTGCTGCTGGCCCTGGGGCTGGTCGCGCTGATGCTCGTACGTCCGACCTCGTCGTCCGCTCCGCAGGAGGCGAACCGGGCGACCGAGCCCGCGGACGCCTCGGTCGATGCCGGGTTCGCCCGAGACATGTCGATCCACCATCAGCAAGCGGTCGAGATGTCGTTCATCGTCCGTGACCGGACGGCCGACGAGGACGTACGACGGCTCGCGTACGACATCATCAACACCCAGGCCAATCAGCGCGGCATGATGCTCGGCTGGCTGGACGTGTGGGGCCGCGCCAAGAGCTCGAGCCGCCCGCCCATGGAGTGGATGGGCCACGCCGTCGAGCCCAGGGGCGACGGTTCGCTGATGCCGGGCATGGCGACCGACACCGAGCTGGACGCGCTGCGGGCGGCGAAGGGCAAGGACGCCGAGGTGACGTATCTCAGGCTGATGACCGTGCACCACCGGGCCGGTGCGGAGATGGCACAGGCGGCGGCCGCCGGGGCCGGCACCGAGGAGATCAGGAACCTGGCGGCGGGCATGGTCCGTGGCCAGCAGTCGGAGATCGCGCTGATGGCGGACATGCTCAAGGAGCGCGGCGCCACGGCGTGAGCCGGACGGTCCGGGCTCGGTGATCCCTTACACAGGAGACCCCCGAGCCCGGTCCGGAGCCTGCTCCGGACCGTACTGACGTACGGCATCGCATAGGCTCATCAGCGATATGAAGAGCAACCTCACGACGCTGGGGCCCAAGGCCGACAAGGACACCGTGCGACGGAGCAACCTCAGCCTGGTGCTGCGTGCCGTCCGTGACGAGGGCGACCGCGAGGCGACCCGGGCCGGGGTGGCCGCGCGCGTGGGGCTGACCCGGGCCGCCGTGTCCTCCCTGGTCGAGCAACTGCTCGACAGCGGATTCCTGACCGAGTCCGGCAAGACGTTCAGCGGGCAGGCCGGACGCCCCGGCACCGCACTCAAGGTGGCACGCACCGGCCCCGCCGGGCTCGGTGTGGAAGTCAACATCGACTATGTGTCGGTGTGCGTCGTCGATCTGGCCGGCACCGGCCGGGTCCGGCTGACCGAGCACCTCGACAACCGGGGCGCACCGCCCGCCGAGGTGCTGGCGCGGGCCGCCGGGATCGCGGCGCGCACCCTGGACTCGGCGGCCGAGCAGGACCTGTTCCCGGTCGGGGTGGCGCTCGCACTGCCCGGTCTGGTGTCCGGCGGCACGGTGCGCCAGGCACCCAACCTGGGCTGGCACCAGGTTCCGGCCGAGGAGCTCTTCTCGGCTTCGCTCGCCGCACTGCGCCCCGGCTGCACGGAACTGCCGGTGAGTTCGGAGAACGAGGCCAATCTGGCGGCGCTGGCCGAGCTCTGGTTCGGCGGGCTCGACGAGGTGCGCAGCTTTCTGTACCTGACGGGTGAGATCGGCGTCGGCGGCGCCCTGGTCATCGACGGTGAACTGCTGCGCGGCGCGCACGGGTTCGCCGGGGAGATCGGGCATGTGGTGGTCGACGCGGACGGTCCGGAGTGCCGGTGCGGTTCGCGCGGCTGCCTGGAGCAGTACGCGGGACAGGCGGCGCTCCTGCGGGCGGCCGGGATCGAGGAGACCGGCCGCGGCATGGGAGTGGCCGAGCTGGAGCGGCGCACGCGGGCCGGGGACGAGCGGGCGGTGGCTGCGGTGGCCGAGGCCGGCCGGATGCTGGGGCGGGTGCTGTCCGGGGCGGTGAATCTGCTCGACCCGGACGCGGTGGTGCTCGGCGGGATCTACCGGAGCCTGATGCCGTGGCTGTCGGCGCCCGCCGACGAGGAGCTCACGGGCAGGGTGGTGTCCGGGCTGTGGTCCCGCAGCGGCGGGCGGCTGCGCGCCTCGTCCGTCGCGGGCGATGCCGCACGGGGTGCGGCAGCGCTGGTGATGCAGGACGTACTGGCCGACCCCGCGGCGTACGCGGCACGGGCGGCGGGCTGACAACGGGGTGTGCGGCCGCCGGACCTGGCTCCGGTCCGGCGGCCCCGCCCCCTGGCCTCAGCGGACCCCGAGCAGGTGGTCCAGCGCCAGCTGGTCCAGCGCCTCGAACGCCATGCTGCGCTCCGCCGCCGCGGTCACATCGAAGTCCTCGTAGGCCGACCGGTCGGCCAGCAGCCCCGCCACGCCGTCCTCGGCGGTGGGCTGGGCCAGCTCGTCGAGCCGGGACGCGCGCAGCGCCTCCCGGACGTCCGGGTCGGCGCGGAAGGCGGCGGCGCGCTCCTTGAGGATCAGGTAGTTGCGCATGCAGCCCGCGGCCGACGCCCAGACACCGTCGTAGCCCTCGGTCCGCGGCGGCTTGAAGTCGAAGTGGCGCGGGCCCTCGTAGTCGGAGGTCTCCAGGAGGTCGACGAGCCAGAAGGCCTGGCGCAGGTCGCCGGCGCCGAAGCGCAGGTCCTGGTCGTACTTGATGCCGGACTGGCCGTTGAGGTCGATGTGGTAGAGCTTGCCGGCCCACAGGGCCTGCGCGATGCCGTGCGGGAAGTT
>NZ_JBEXID010000034.1:0-80484 GCF_040608395.1 Streptomyces sp. NPDC005181 | reverse complement strand
CTGGCGACCCTGCGCCACACCAAATGGGGCACCCGCGCCAAGATCGAGGTCGGCGTGGACATCGAAGCTCCCGAGAGCCGCGGCGGTGCTCCGACGACCGCCAGATGCTCGACTTCACCGTGCCGACACTGATGTCGAGTATCGACGCGATCTCCGGGTCCGTGCGCCCCTCGTAGTACCGCAGGACCAGCATCGTGCGCTGGAGTTCCGGCAGCCGCGCCAGCGCCTGCCAGAGCACGGCGCGCAGCTCCGTACCGCGCATCGCGTCCGTGTCGCCCGCCGTCTCCGGCAGCTCCTCGGTCGGGTATTCGTTCAGCTTGCGCCGACGCCAGGCGCTGATGTGCAGATTGGTCATGGTGCGGCGCAGGTACCCGCCGACCGCCGCCTTGTCACTGATCCGGTCCCATGCCCGGTACGTCGAGAAGAGGGCGCTCTGCAGCAGGTCCTCGGCCTCGAACCGGTCGCCGGTCAGGTGATAGGCGGTTGCGTACAGGGAGGCGCGGCGCTCCTGGACGTAGGCCGTGAACGCCGCTTCGGCGTCCGCGGTCTCCGCCAGGGGCTTCCGCTCCCCCGGGCCCTCCCCGTACACCGCTCCCCCGCCGGCCCCCGCAGGTGCGTCGACCACCGCCATGTATGACGTGTGCTGACGCCCGGCGCCACGAACGCACCCCCGCCCTCCCCCGAGTTCTCGGCTCCGCTCGAGCAGGGAGGTACCCCCTGCGGCACCGGACTTCTCGGTGCCCCTGCCGACGTCGTGGAGACGCGTGACAACTGCGCTTGAGGTGGTGCTGTGCAGTGCGTTCATCCCGCGCCCCCCGCCGGTGGAGTCCGTCCGTTCCATGTGCCAATGAGCTTGCCCGGGCAGTTTCATGGCGCTGTCCGCCGACTGTCACAGACCTGTCACAGGCCTTCCGGCCGGCGTGCCGTCCGAATGAGAGACGTCCAACGGTCGAACTGAGGCTCCCCCATGGGCCAGAATGACCCCCGTGCCTTTCCTGTTGCTGATCGAGGACGACGACGCCATCCGCACGGCCCTCGAACTCTCGTTGTCACGCCAGGGCCACCGTGTGGCCACCGCGGCGACGGGAGAGGACGGCCTGAAACTGCTGCGCGAGCAGCGGCCGGACCTGATCGTGCTGGATGTGATGCTGCCCGGCATCGACGGTTTCGAGGTGTGCCGGCGCATCCGGCGCACCGACCAACTGCCGATCATTCTGCTGACCGCGCGCAGCGACGACATCGACGTCGTGGTCGGACTGGAGTCCGGCGCCGACGACTATGTGGTCAAGCCCGTGCAGGGCCGGGTGCTCGACGCCCGGATCCGTGCGGTGCTGCGCCGCGGCGAGCGCGAGTCCACCGACTCGGCGACGTTCGGCAATGTGGTCATCGACCGTTCCGCGATGACGGTGACCAAGAACGGGGAGGACCTGCAGCTCACACCGACCGAGCTGCGGCTCCTGCTGGAGCTGAGCCGCAGGCCCGGACAGGCCCTGTCGCGCCAGCAGTTGCTGCGGCTGGTGTGGGAGCACGACTATCTCGGTGACTCCCGGCTCGTCGACGCGTGTGTGCAGCGGCTGCGCGCCAAGGTGGAGGACGTACCGTCCTCGCCGACCCTGATCCGTACGGTGCGGGGCGTGGGCTACCGGTTGGACTCGCCGCAGTGACCGCTGCCGCCAAGCGCAGCCTGCTCTCCGGTCTTCGCTGGACCAGTCTGCGACTGCGGCTCGTCGTCGTGTTCGCGCTGGTGGCGCTGACCGCCGCGGTGTCCGCGTCGGGGATCGCATACTGGCTCAACCGCGAGGCAGTGCTGACACGTACACAGGACGCGGCGCTCGGGGACTTCCGGCAGGAGATGCAGAACCGGGCGGCGTCGCTGCCGTTGCACCCCACCAAGGACGATCTGCAGAACGCCGCCGTGCAGATGGCGAGCAGCAGTCCCGGCTACAGCGTGCTGCTCGTCGACAAGCGCGACGGCGGCAAGCCGATCGTGGGCAACTCCAATCTGGACACGTTCACGCTCGACAATGTGCCGCTCTCGTTGCAGCAGCAGGTCAACAGGAAGCAGCCGACGGAGGCGGGCAACACCTACCCGTACCACCTGTTCTGGCAACGCACCTCCATCCGCGGTACGCCGTACCTGGTGGCCGGCACGAGGATCATCGGTGGTGGTCCGACCGGCTACATGCTGAAGTCGCTCGACCAGGAGCGGCAGGACCTCAACTCCCTCGCCTGGTCGCTGGGGATCGCCACCGGACTTGCTCTGGTCGGCTCCGCGCTGCTCGCACAGGCCGCCGCGACTACGGTGCTGCGGCCGGTGCAGCGGCTCGGTGACGCGGCGCGCAAGCTCGGTGAGGGCAAACTCGACACCCGGCTGGTGGTGTCCGGCACCGATGAACTCGCCGATCTTTCCCGTACGTTCAACAGAGCTGCGAGTTCGCTGGAGAAGAAGGTCGCGGACATGAGCGCGCGGGAGGAGTCCAGCCGCCGGTTCGTCGCCGACATGTCGCACGAGTTGCGCACCCCGCTCACCGCGATCACCGCGGTCGCCGAGGTGCTGGAGGACGAGGCCGACAGCCTCGACCCGATGATCGCGCCCGCCGTGCATCTGGTGGTCAGCGAGACCAGGCGGCTGAACGACCTGGTGGAGAACCTGATGGAGGTCACCCGCTTCGACGCGGGTACGGCCCGGCTCGTCCTCGACACGGTCGATGTCGCCGACCAGGTCACCGCCTGCATCGACGCCCGCGCCTGGCTGGACGCGGTGGATCTGGACGCCGAGCGCGGCATGATGGTCCGCCTCGATCCGCGCAGGCTCGATGTGATCCTGGCGAATCTGATCGGCAATGCGCTGAAGCACGGCGGATCGCCGGTACGCGTCGCGGTGCGGACCGACGGCGACGAACTCGTCATCGAGGTACGCGACCACGGCCCCGGCATCCCGGAGGACGTCCTGCCGCACGTCTTCGACCGCTTCTACAAGGCCAGTGCCTCCCGGCCGCGTTCGGAGGGCAGCGGGCTCGGTCTGTCGATCGCCATGGAGAACGCGCACATCCACGGCGGTGACATCACGGCCGCGAACTCGCCGGACGGCGACGGCGCAGTGTTCGTCCTGCGTCTGCCGCGCGACGCAGAACAGCTCACCGGCACCGCGCGGAACCACGGCGCCGAGGCCCGGGACGAGGAGGGGGACGCGACGTGAGGCGCAGCAACCGTGGTACGCAGCGGGCGCGCCGCACGGCCGGAGCACTGGCCGGCGCCGTCGTCTGCGCCGTGCTCGCCGCCGGGTGCGGGATCAGAACCACTTCGGTGCCGGTCGACGCCGGGGCCGCGCCGTCCCGGGTGCCGTGCTCGATGTCCGCGGAGGACGTCAGCACACAGGCACTGCAGGGGATCCCGGTGCAGATCTATCTGGTCTGCGCCTCCCAGCTGGTCACGGTGGACCGTTCGGTGCAGCTCCCCGACGCGAAGTCGGACCGGATCCGGGTCGCGCAGGCGCTCCTCGACGAGCTCCAGGAGGAACCGGCCGCCGATGAGCGGCAGGCCGGCTTCTCCACCGACGTACCGGCGACCCTGCAGATCAGCGGGGCCCGCGGGGACGATCCGGCGGGTGCGCTGCGGCTCAGCGAGCAGCCCGAGGACCTGCCGTCGGAGGCCCTGGCACAGATCGTGTGCACGTATGCGGAGAGCGAGTCGCTGTCCTCGGACGGCACGGTGGTGCTCGGCGGGCCGGGGAACTATGCGCCGCGCGGCTATCTGTGCACCTCGGAGACGAAGGCCCGGCCGGAGGCCGTGCCGACGCTCGGTGCGACCGCACTGTCCTGAGGGCCGGGCCCACGAGCCGTTGTGTCGTCTTCGGGTCATCCTGGGGCGGGGCGGAACCGATCCTGCCGGTAGCAGCGTCTTGGGGAACGTGCGTCAAGGTTCGGACGGTCAAGCCGTCATCCGCTTCCGCGCGGTCGGGGTGTTCCTCCTCCTCGCGCATCTGCTGCTTGTCGGGTGGCTGACTCTGCGCCCGCTGGATGTGCCCTGGATGACGGCCGCGAATTTTCGGCCCTTCGCCGGCATAAGGGCGGACCTGTCGCTGGGCCCGGTCGAGGCGGCGCACCGGATCGGTGAAGGGCTGCTGCTGCTGGCGCCGCTGGGGGTGCTGCTGCCGATGGCCGGAGGCCGGCTCCTCGTGTCCCCGTGGGCCTCGCTGGCCCGTACCGTCGCCGCCGGGTCGCTGATCTCGCTGGCGATCGAGCTGGCACAGACCGGGGTGCCGGGCCAGGTCGTCGATGTCGACTCGCTGCTGCTGAACACCGTGGGTGTGGGGCTTGCCCATCTGCTGGTCGTGCCGGTGTGCCGGAAGCGGCTGCGCCGCCGGGGGCAGGATCGGGTGCGGCCGGTTCCCCGGCCCAGGGAGGAGACGCCTCAGGGGTCGACCCCGACGATTTCCAGGGTCGGTATCGCCCCGTAGAGCGACGCTTTGCCCCTGTTCGCCGGGCCACCATGGATGCATGGGGAGCACGACGGAGCTGCTCCTCAGCAACGGTTCGCGAAGGAGCCCACCATGGCCGCACTTGCCCGCCCCCGTGACGGACGCATGATCGGCGGAGTGTGCGCAGCGCTGGCACGGCGCTTCGGCACCTCCGCGGGGACCATGCGCGTGATCTTCCTCGTTTCGTGTCTGCTGCCGGGCCCGCAGTTCCTGCTCTACCTGGCGCTGTGGCTGCTGCTGCCGGCCGAGAAGGCGTCGGCGGCCACCACCGCCTGGTAGTCCCGGGACATACGCCAGTGGGGCGGGCACCCGTCCGGGTGTCCGCCCCACTGGGGTGTGTGCGGGGGGTCAGCCGCCGAGCGGAAGACCGTTGGTCGACAGACCGCTGGTGGTCACACCACCGGCGGGCAGCCCGCCGAGCAGGCCCTTGGCCGGGGCGATGGCGCCGTTGACGATCTCGGTCTGGCCACTGCCGAGGAGCTTGGTGGCCGTGTCCTGGACCGGCAGGGTCTGGGTGGCGGTCCCCAGCGAGCCGGCGATCGGCAGGGCGGCGGTCGCGGCGTCGACGGGCAGCGCGGCGGCGGAGGCCGTACCGGCGGCGGCGGCGGCGAAAGCGGCACCGAGAGCGGCGACACCGAGAGTCCTGGCAGCAGACTGCTTCATGTGAAATTCATCCTTGGGGAAGGGGATGTGAGCGGCTCTGCAAACTAGCCACGGCGCTACCCGTCCCGCAAACATGGCGGACGCGGCAAACGGCCGGGATTTGATCTTCCCGGCCGTTTGTCATAGAAGCGTAATTCAGCCCGCGGAAGCGGAAGATGCGCTGGTCGCAGCGGTCTGCTCGAAGAGCCACTCCGACTTCAGCTCGGCATATCCGGGCTTGATCACGTCATTGATCATCGCCAGACGTTCATCGAAAGGAATGAACGCTGATTTCATCGCATTGACTGTGAACCACTGAATGTCGTCGAGCGTGTATCCGAAAGTCTCGGTCAGCCGCTCGAATTCCTGGCTCATGGTCGTACCGCTCATCAGCCGGTTGTCCGTATTCACGGTGGCCCGGAAGTGCAGCCTGCGCAGCAGCCCGATCGGGTGCTCGGCATACGAGGCGGCGGCGCCGGTCTGGAGGTTGGAGGTCGGGCACATCTCCAGCGGGATGCGCTTGTCCCGTACGTACGAGGCGAGGCGGCCGAGCGTCACACTGCCGTCCTCGGCGACCTCGATGTCGTCGATGATGCGGACGCCGTGGCCGAGCCGGTCGGCGCCGCACCACTGGAGCGCCTGCCAGATCGACGGCAGACCGAAGGCCTCGCCCGCGTGGATGGTGAAGTGGTTGTTCTCGCGCTTGAGGTACTCGAAGGCGTCGAGGTGACGGGTGGGCGGGTAGCCCGCCTCGGCACCCGCGATGTCGAAACCGACGACGCCCAGATCCCGGTAGCGGTTGGCGAGTTCGGCGATCTCCAGGGCGCGGGCGGCGTGCCGCATCGCGGTGAGGAGGGCGCCCACCCGGATCCGGTTGCCGTCCAGGCGGGCCCGGCGCTCACCCTCGCGGAAGCCCTCGTTGACCGCCTCGACGACCTCTTCGAGGGTCAGCCCGGCTTCCAGGTGCTGCTCGGGGGCGTACCGCACCTCGGCGTAGACGACCCCGTCCGCGGCCAGGTCCTCGGCGCACTCCGCGGCCACCCGGACCAGGGCCTCGCGGGTCTGCATGACGGCGCAGGTGTGGGCGAACGTCTCGAGGTAGCGCTCCAGCGAGCCGGAGTCGGCCGCCTCGTGGAACCAGATGCCGAGCTTGTCCGCCTCGGTCTCGGGAAGGGCTTCATAGCCCGCGTCACGGGCCAGGTCGATGATCGTGCCGGGACGCAGACCACCGTCGAGGTGGTCGTGGAGCAGCACCTTGGGGGCGCGCCTGATCTGGTCGGGGCCGGGCACATGGAGGGTCGGGCTCATCATCTGGGCACTCTAGCGCCTACGCGCGTAGAGCGCCGCTCGCCGATGCGCAACAGTGACCGCGAATACGGGTGGAGTACACCTGTCCTTCTGACACTGTTCTGTCATGGGACAGCGCGCACTCCCCCTGCCTGCTCCGAGGCTGGGACGGGCCGTGAAGACGGCCGGGACACGACCTGCGGTCAGCGGAGTGGTCCTGCTGCTCCCGGACGGCGAGGCCGACTCGCACCGCCGCCCTTCCCCTCTGTCGTACGCGCTCCAGCTGCCGCTCGCCCGCACCCTGGCCCGCGCCGGCCAGGACGACGGGCTGGCCGCGCATGTCGTGCACTACCGCTGCCGCGGCTGGAACGCCACGGACGCGCAGCTCGCGGCGGACGCCACGTGGGCGGTGGAGGAGGTCGTACGACGGTACGGCGACGTCCCCGTCTGCCTGGCCGGGCACGGCATGGGCGGCCGCGCGGCACTGCGCGCGGGCGGCCACCCCGCGGTCAACTCGGTGCTGGCGATGGCCCCCTGGCTGCCGGAGGACCCTTCGGCGGAACCGGAGCCGGTGAAACACCTGCTGGGCCGCCAGGTGTTGCTCGTCCACGGCACGAACGACGCACGCTCCGACCCGGAGTTGTCGTTCCGGCTGGCCCAGCGGGCCAAGAAGACCAACCGGGACACCTGCCGCTTCGAGGTCCACTCGGACGGTCACGCCCTGCGCCAGCACCGCGCCGAAGTGGTGGCACTGGCCGTGGACTTCGTCCGCGGATCACTGTTCGGCCGGGCCTATGCCCGCCCGGTCGCCGACGCCCTGGCGGCGCCCCCGCCGCTGGGGCTGCGGATGCCGCTGGCGGCCGGGTTCGGGCGGTCGTTGAGGGACTGAGGGCACCATCTAGTCGGGCAACAAGTGCCCCCGGCGCGACAGCAGGAACTGTTTGAACGCCGCCACCGGGGATGTGTCCGGGTGGCCGTCCAGCCAGGCCACGCCGATCTCGCGGGCCGCGCGCGGGGCCGTGACCGTCAGTTCGACGACGCCCGGGCGGGCCACCGCGGGCGGCGGCAGCAGGGCCACGCCGAGGCCGGCGGCCACCAGGCCGCGCAAGGTCTCCGCCTCCTCGCCCTCGAACGCCACGCGTGGCGTGAAGCCCGCCTCCGCGCACAGGTCGTCGGTGATCCGCCGTAGGCCGTACCCGGGCTCCAGGGTCACGAACGCCTCGTCGGCGGCCTCGGCGAGGCGGATGCGCCTGCGGGAGGCGAGGCGGTGGTCGTCGGGCACGACCAGGCGCAGCCGCTGCTCGTCGAGACGGCGGGCGACCAGGTCGGGGGCGTCCGGGACGGGTGAGGTGAGGCAGAGGTCGAGGCCGCCGGCCCGGAGCCGTTCGATCATCGCCTCGCCGTAGTTCTGCACGAGCTGGAACCGCACGCGGGGGTGGTCGGCGCGGAAGGCGCGGATGAGCGCGGGAACGGTCTCGGAGCCCATCGTGTGCAGGAAGCCGAAGGCCACCTTGCCCGCCGTCGGGTCGGCGTCGGCCCGTACCGAGTCCGCGGCCCGCTCCACCTCGGCGAGGGCCCGCTCGGCGGAGCCCAGGAAAGTACGGCCCGCGGGGGTGAGGGAGACCGTACGGCCCTTGCGGGCGAACAGGGCGACGCCCAGGTCCTGTTCCAGCCTGACCATCGCCCGCGACAGCGTGGACTGCGGGACGCCGAGCTCGTGCGCGGCGCGGGTGACGTGCTCATGGCGGGCCACCGCCTCGAAGTACGCGAGCCGCGGCGCGAGGACCGCGCGAATGTCTTCTTCGTAACTACTCGGTGACAGCCGAGGCTGTGAGCTGCGTTCATGCACCATAGGATTGATTATCGCAAGTTCGTGCATTGGACGCATGAATCAGGGCGATCTATTTTCGACGTATGTCTCCTGCCAGTACCAAGGCGTCCACCCTCACGTTGGACGCCTCAGCCCCGTCATCGCCCGTCGCCCCCGCTGCCGCCGCCGCTCCGGACCGGCTCGAGCCCGGCCGCCCCGGCTACCGCCGGATGAGCTTCGCGCTCTTCGCCGCCGGTGTCGCGACGTTCGCACTGCTCTACTCGACCCAGGCGCTGCTGCCCGCCGTCTCCGCCGGATTCGGCGCCACGGCCGGGCAGGCCAGCTGGACGGTCTCCGCCGCCACGGGTGCGCTGGCGCTGTGTGTGCTGCCGATGAGTGCGCTCTCCGAGCGTTTCGGGCGGAGGCAGCTGATGACCGCGTCGCTGACGGTCGCCGTACTGGTGGGCCTGCTCGTACCGTTCGCCCCCTCGCTCGGCTGGCTGATCGCCCTGCGCGCCGTCCAGGGCGCGGCCCTGGCCGGGCTGCCCGCCTCCGCGATGGCGTACCTCGCCGAGGAGGTACGGCCGAAGGCGCTGGTCGCCGCGATCGGACTGTTCGTGGCGGGCAACAGCATCGGCGGCATGAGCGGCCGCATCCTCACCGGCTGGATCGCCCAGCTGTGGGGCTGGAGGGCGGCGCTCGGCGCGGTCGGGCTGCTGGCCGTGGCCTGCGCGGTCGTCTTCCACTTCCTGATCCCGAGGGCCCGTCACTTCACGCCCGGCACGCTGAACCCGAAGGCCCTGGCGAAGACGGTGGGCGGGCACCTCGCCGATCCGCTGCTGCGCAGGCTGTACGCGATCGGCGCCCTGTTCATGACGGTGTTCGGCGCGGTCTACACGGTGGTCGGCTACCGGCTGGTCGGCGAACCGTTCAACCTCCCGCAGGGTGTCATCGGCTCGATCTTCCTGGTCTACCTCGTCGGTACGGTGTCCTCGGCCGCGGCCGGCAGGCTCGTCGCCCGGCTCGGCCGCCGGGGCGCGCTCTACCTCGCCGTCTCCACCACGGCCGCCGGTCTGCTCCTCTCGCTCGCCGATCAGCTGGGTGCCGTACTGCTCGGCCTGGTCCTGATCACAGCGGGCTTCTTCGCCGGGCACGCGGTCGCCTCGTCGTCCGTGAGCCGGACCGCGACGAAGGGCCGGGCACAGGCGTCGGCGCTCTACCAGTCCGCGTACTACCTGGGCTCCAGCGCGGGCGGCACGCTCGGCGCCATCGCCTTCCACGCCGGCGGCTGGGCGGGCACGGTGTCGCTGGGACTGCTCGCGGTTCTCGGAGTCGTCTCGATCACCCCGTACGGGTCGCGGGCCGCCCGGGCCGAGCGGCACCGGCTCGTACCGGTGGCATCCGTACAGAACTGAGACATACGACGCACAACCATCCACTCCCCGACGCGCGTCTAGCAGGCGGAAACACCGCACAGCGCGCGAAGGGGAGTTGGCGTACATGGGAGTCGTAGGGAACATACGGGGAGTCCGGACACGGCGCGCGGTCGCGCTGTCCGTGGCCGGGCTGATGGCGGCGCCCGCACTCGTGCTCGGGTCGGGTGCCTCCGCGCAGGCGGCGTCCTGCACCACATCCACCGGGCCGTACCAGAAGCAGGTCGAGAAGTACCTGCACCGGCCGGTCGACGGCAAGCAGTCGCCGGCCGACTGCAAGGCGATCCAGTCGTTCCAGCGCACCTACGGGGTCACCCCGGACATCGGGTACGCGGGGCCGGTCACCTGGCAGACGATGAAGACGCTGACGGCCCAGAAGGCGGCCGGCAAGAACCCCAACAAGGACAAGAAGTGCCCCACCAACAAGGGGCGCATCGCGTGCGTGGACCTGACCCGGCAGCTGAGCTGGATCCAGGACGGCGCCAAGCTGAAGTACGGCCCGGTGCCGATCCGCAGCGGGCGGAACGGGTACGAGACCCGGACCGGGGCGAAGAAGATCTATCTGCGGCACATCAAGCACTGGTCGTCGCTGTACCACGTGTGGATGCCGTACTCGCAGTTCTTCGACGGCGGGCAGGCATTCCACTCGGTCGGTCTGAAGATGTGGAATCCGCCGGGCTCGCACGGCTGCGTCAACATGCGGGACGCGGACGCGAAGGCCTATTGGAATCTGCTGAAGAACGGCGATGACGTGTACGTGTACGGGCGCAAGCCCGGAACGTGAGCGGAACACACGCCGCTTCGGTCCTTCCCACCCCCGCTGTCAGTGCCCTCCTGTAGCTTCCGAAGTGCCGGATGAGTGGTGTCACAGCGCAACAGGGGTGGAGCGATGAGTGATCTGACGGCAGCAAGGGACATCGACAGCCGTCTGGAGGGACACCGGGTCGAGCTGACCGGCTACTGCTACCGGATGCTCGGCTCGGCCTTCGAGGCGGAGGACGCCGTACAGGACACGCTGGTGCGCGCCTGGCGCAACTTCGAGAAGTTCGAGGGCCGTTCCTCGCTGCGCTCCTGGCTGTACCGGATCGCCACCAACGTCTGCCTCGACATGCTGAACGCGGGGAAGAAGCGGGCCCGCCCGGTCGATCTGACGGGCCCGACACCGCTCGCCCAGGCCGCGCTCAACCCACAGCCGGAGAACACCTGGCTGGAGCCGATGCCGGACGGGCGGGTCCTGCCGTCGGTGGCCGACCCGGCAGAGGCCGCGGTGGCACGGGAGTCGGTGCGCCTCGCGTTCGTCGCCGCGCTGCAGCATCTGCCGCCCAAGCAGCGGGCCGTGCTGATCCTGCGCGAGGTGCTGGCCTGGAAGGCGAGCGAGGTCGCCGAGCTGCTCGACACCTCGGCCGCCTCGGTCAACAGCGCCCTGCAGCGGGCCAGGGCGACTCTCGCCGGGACCGGGGGACTGACCGCCGAGACCGCAGACCCGCTCGACGAGGAGCAGCGCAAGCTCCTCGAGCGGTACGTGGCGGCGTTCGAGGGCTACGACATGGCGGCGCTGACCGCGCTGCTCCATGAGGACGCCGTGATGACGATGCCGCCGTTCGACCTCTGGCTCCAGGGGCACGACGACATCACCGGCTTCATGGTCTCTCTCGGCGCGAACTGCGCGGGCTCCCGCCTGGTGGCGACCGTGGCGAACGGCACCCCGGCGTTCGCCCACTACAAGCCGGATCCGGACGGCCCGGGCTTCGTGCCGTGGGCGGTGCAGGTCATCGACATCTCGGACGGTGCGGTCACCGGACTCCACTGCTTCCTGGACACACCCCGCTGGTTCCCGCTCTTCGGTCTGCCGGATCACCTCGAGGCCGACGCGACGTGAGGCGGGGCCCACGGATACGGCACGTGCCGGTGGCGGGCCGAGCAGTGCGGGGCCGGTGCCGGACCGCTCAGTCCCGGCACCGCTCCTCCACGTTCACGACGTCGGCCAGCCCCACCAGGTCCAGCAGGTTCCGCAGTCCGGGCGGCACATTCCGCAGCCGCAGCCGCCCGCCGCCCGCCCGGCGCGCGACAAGCCCCAGCCGGGCTATCGCCTCGACCAGGATCAGATCCGCCTGTACGACCCCGCCCACGTCGCAGTCCACCCCGGCGTCGGGGTCGCGGACCCTGCCCTCGGGGTCGTACAGCAGGGACTCCAGTTCGGCGCAGAGCGCCGGCACGTCGGGCCTGGTGACGCGACCGGCGATGACCAGAGCCTTCGGGGTCATGGGATCCACACGAAGGAGACCGCCGCAGCGGCCGGAACTCATCGCTGCGCGACACAGCTTCTCAACCGACCGGGAAGACCCCGGTGTCCAGAACCAGCCCCGTACAAGGTGGCGGCCGGGCGGCCGGAGTGCCACGGGTCGAAGCAGCATGTCGAACGGGACCGGCGGCAGCCCACCGGTCCCGTTCACCCGTACGAGTTAGCCGCAGGTCAGGCGATACGTTCCCGCACCACCGGGCTGGCGGTGAACTCCGTGCCCGCCGGGGCGATGTCGAACGATCCGGGCAGTGCCTTCAGCGCGTACTCGAACTTCTCCGGGGTGTCCGTGTGCAGCGTCATCAGCCGCTGGCCCTCGGCCACCGTGTCGCCCGGCTTGGCGTGCAGTTCGATGCCCGCACCCGCCTGCACCGGGTCCTCCTTGCGGGCCCGGCCCGCACCGAGACGCCAGGCGGCGACGCCGATGTCGTACGCGTCGAGACGGGTCAGCACACCGGAGGTGTGGGCCGCCACCACGTGCTGCTCGCGGGCGACCGGGAGCGTGGCGTCCGGGTCGCCGCCCTGAGCGGAGATCATCCGGCGCCAGACGTCCATCGCGGAGCCGTCGGCCAGAGCCTTCTCCGGGTCGGCGTCCTTGAGTCCGGCCGCGTCGAGCATCTCGCGGGCCAGGGCGAGGGTGAGGTCGATGACGTCCTTGGGGCCGCCGCCGGCCAGTACCTCGACCGACTCGCGGACCTCCAGGGCATTGCCCGCGGTCAGGCCGAGCGGAGTGGCCATGTCCGTGAGGAGCGCGACCGTCCGGACGCCGCTGTCGGTGCCCAGCGCGACCATGGTGGAGGCCAGTTCGCGGGCGTCCTCGATGGTCTTCATGAAGGCGCCGGAGCCGACCTTGACGTCCAGGACGAGCGCGCCGGTGCCCTCGGCGATCTTCTTGGACATGATCGAGCTGGCGATCAGCGGGATGGCCTCGACGGTGCCGGTGACATCGCGGAGCGCGTACAGCTTCTTGTCGGCGGGGGCCAGACCGTCACCGGCGGCGCAGATCACGGCGCCCGTGGTGTCCAGGACGTCGAGCATCTCGGCGTTCGAGAGGTGGGCGCGCCAGCCGGGGATGGACTCCAGCTTGTCGAGGGTGCCGCCCGTGTGGCCGAGACCGCGGCCGCTGAGCTGCGGCACGGCGGCGCCGCAGGCCGCGACCAGCGGGGCGAGCGGCAAGGTGATCTTGTCGCCGACGCCACCGGTGGAGTGCTTGTCGGTGGTGGGGCGGGAGAGCGCGTCGAAGTTCATCCGCTCGCCAGAGGCGATCATGGCGGCGGTCCAGCGGGCGATCTCCGTACGGTTCATACCGTTCAGCAGGATCGCCATGGCCAGTGCGGACATCTGCTCGTCGGCGACCTCACCGCGGGTGTAGGCGTCGATGACCCAGTCGATCTGTTCGGGGGTCAGCTCGCCCCGGTCGCGCTTGGTGCGGATGACGGAGATGGCGTCCATGTCCTGGGAGTCCTTCCGGCCGGTACGTACGCAGGAGTCCCGAATGACTCTACGCGCATAGAGGGTGGATACGGGTGTGGCCCTCCCAACGGACGGGAGGGCCACAGCAGTTCTACTTCAGATGGTCCGGGCCGAAGGCCTGCGGCAGCATCTCGTCGAGCGTGCGGAGGCCGTCCGGGGTCTCCAGGACGAGCTCCGGTCCGCCGAACTCGTACAGCAGCTGCCGGCACCTGCCGCACGGGACCAGGATCTCGCCCGCTCCGTCCACACAGGTGAAGTGGGTCAGCCGACCGCCGCCGGTGGCGTGGAGCTGCGAGACCAGGCCGCACTCGGCGCAAAGGCTCAGTCCGTACGAGGCGTTCTCGACGTTGCAGCCGACCACCGTGCGGCCGTCGTCGACGCGCGCCGCGACGCCTACCGGGTAGCCCGAGTAGGGAGCGTACGCCCGGGACATGGCGTCCCGGGCGGCGACGCGCAGGGCGTCCCAGTCGACGGCGGCGGCCTTGGTCACTTGCCCTGGCCCTTCCGGTACCGCATGCCGTCCGCCTTCGGCATGCGCAGCCGCTGCGCGGAGAGCGAGAGCACGAGCAGCGTGACGATGTACGGGGTGGCACTCACGAACTCGGTGGGCACCGTGTCCGTGGCGAGGTACCACACCAGCACGGCGGCGGCGATGACGGCGCTGGCCGTGCCCTGGACGAAGCTCTTGCGGTAGAGCTTCCAGGCGGCGAGCGCGGCCAGCACGACGACCAGCAGGAGCAGCAGCGCGTGGACGGACTCGCCGCCGTTGCGCAGCTGGAGCGCGTCGGCGAAGCCGAACAGGCCCGCACCCATGGCGAGTCCGCCGGGCCGCCAGTTACCGAAGATCATCGCGGCGAGACCGATGTATCCGCGACCGCCGGTCTGGCCCTCGTTGTAGATGTGCGAGGTGACCAGGGAGAGGAAGGCGCCACCGAGTCCGGCCATGCCACCGGAGATGATCACCGCGATGTACTTGTAGCGGTAGACGTTCACGCCGAGCGATTCGGCGGCGACCGGGTTCTCACCGCAGGAGCGCAGCCGCAGCCCGAACGAGGTCTTCCACAGGACGAAGAAGGTCACGACGAAGAGGGCCGCGGCCAGGATCGTCAGCAGCGACACATTGGTGATCAGGCCGCCGAGGACACCGGCCACGTCGGAGACGAAGAACCAGTGGTGCTTCTCGATCGAGTGCAGCCAGTCGGACACGCCGGGGATCGTCACCGAGGTGATGTCGTCGGCCGGCGGCGACTGCTTGGGGCTGCCGCCCTTGGCCGCCGCATCGCCCGTGTTGAACCAGAGCTTGGCGAAGTAGGTGGTGAACCCGAGCGCCAGGATGTTGATGGCGATACCGGAAATGATGTGGTCGACGCCGAACGTGACGGTCGCGACGGCGTGCAGCAGCCCGCCGAGCATCCCGCCGATGACACCGGCCAGCACGCCGAGCCAGGGGCTGGTCTGCCACCCGGCCCAGGCGCCGAAGAACGTGCCGAGGATCATCATGCCTTCGAGGCCGATGTTGACCACACCGGCCCGCTCGGCCCACAGGCCACCGAGACCGGCGAGCCCGATCGGCACGGCCATCGCGAGCGCCGCGCTGATCTGCCCGGCGGAGGTGACGTCCTGAGCGCCCGTGATGGCGCGCACCGCGGACAGCGCGAGCAGTGCGCCCGCGACCATCAGCAGCACGACGGGGAAGGAGAGGCGGGTGCGGCCGCTGCCACCGGAGACCTTGGGGGCCGCGGGTGGCGGGGTGGAAGTCGCCGTGGCGGTCACGCCGACACCTCCTGCTGGTCGGAGTTACGGGCGGCCTGTGCGGCGAGTTCCGCGCCGACCTTGCTCTGCTGACGCTTGAGTCCGTAGCGGCGGACGACTTCGTACGCGATGACGACGCACAGGACGATGACGCCCTGGATGACGCCGACGATCTCCTTGTCGTACCCCTCGAACTCGAGCTTTCCGGTGCCGCGCTCCAGGAAGCCCCAGAGCAGCGCGCCGAGCGCGATGCCGACGGGGTGGTTGCGGCCGAGGAGGGCGATGGCGATGCCGGTGAAGCCGATACCGATGGGGAAGTCGCCGCTGTACTCGTAGCTGTCGTTGAGCAGCGTCGGCATACCGATGAGGCCGGCCACCGCGCCGGAGATCAGCATCGACGTGACGACCATCTTCTTGACGTCGACACCGCTGGCCTCGGCCGCGGAGCCGGACTGGCCGACGGTGCGCAGATCGAAGCCGAACCTGGTGCGCGAGAGCGTGAACCAGTAGGCGATACCCGCGACGACCGCGACCACGATGAAGCCCCAGATGGGCGTCGGGGTGGTCGGGAACTCGAAGAAGTGCGAGGACTCCGGGAGCGGGGTGGTGGAGATCTTCGTGCCGGCCTCGTCGAGGTGGCCGAGGCGGCCCTGCTGGAGCAGGTAGCCGATGACGGCGGTCGCGATGGCGTTCAGCATGATCGTCGAGACGACCTCGCTGACGCCCCGGGTGACCTTGAGGACACCGGCGATACCCGCCCACATCGCGCCGACGATCATCGCGGTGAGGATGATCAGCGGGATCTGGAGGGCGCCCGGCAGGGTCAGCGCGCCACCGACGGCGGCGGCGAAGAAGGCGGCGAGACGGTACTGGCCGTCGACGCCGATGTTGAAGAGGTTCATCCGGAAGCCGACGGCCACCGCGAGACCCGCGAGGTAGTACGTCGTCGCCTTGTTGAGGATGTAGACCTGGCTGTCCGACTTCACCCCGTAGTCGAACATGATGCCGAACGCGCTGAACGGTTCCTTGCCGGTGGCGGCCAGCACGAGGGCGGTCACCAAAAACGCGACCACGATCGCGAGTACGGGGGCCGCGATCCCCAGGAGCAGCCGCTCCTTGTCGAACTTCTTCATCGGTCCTCTCCCCCGTCCCGGAGGTCGGTGTCGGCGGAGTCCGGACCGGACTCCGCATCCGTACCGGACTCGGCCGGCGCTTCGAGATGGCCGCCGGCCGCTCCCGTCATCGCCGAGCCGAGCTCTTCCGGGGTGATGGTCGCCGGGTCGGCGTCCGCGACCAGCCGGCCGCGGTACATGACGCGCAGGGTGTCGGAGAGTCCGATCAGCTCGTCCAGGTCGGCGGAGATCAGCAGCACCGCCAGACCCTCGCGGCGCGCCTCGCGGATCTGGTCCCAGATCTGCGCCTGCGCGCCGACGTCCACGCCCCGGGTGGGGTGCGCGGCGATCAGCAGCTTCGGGGAGTGGCTCATCTCGCGGCCGACGATCAGCTTCTGCTGGTTGCCGCCGGAGAGCGAGGCCGCGGTGACCTCGATGCCAGGGGTGCGGACGTCGTACTCGCGCACGATCCGCTCGGTGTCCGCGCGGGCCGCCTTGAGGTCGAGGAACGCGCCCTTGCTGTTGGGCCGCTCGGTGACATGACCGAGGATGCGGTTCTCCCAGAGCGGGGCCTCCAGCAGCAGTCCGTGCCGATGGCGGTCCTCGGGGATGACCGCCATACCGTCCTCGCGGCGCTTGCGCGTCGGCGTACGGGAGATGTCGGCGCCGTCCAGAGTGAGCACACCGTGGTCGAGGGCGCGCATGCCCATGATGGCGTCGACCAGTTCGGACTGGCCGTTGCCCTCGACGCCCGCGATGCCGAGGACCTCGCCCTTGTGGATGGTGAAGGTGACGCCGTCGAGCACGGCACGCACCACACCGTCCGGGTCGGTGGCGGTCAGCCGCAGGTCGTCGACGGTGAGCATCGGCGTGTCGGTGACGGTCGACTCGCGGGTCTCCGGCGACGGCAGCTCGCTGCCGACCATCAGCTCGGCGAGCTGCTTGGTCGTGGTGTTCGCCGGGTCGGCGGTGCCCACTGTCGTGCCGCGCCGGATCACCGTGATCTCGTCGGCGACGGAGAGGACCTCGCCGAGCTTGTGCGAGATGAAGATGACGGTCAGGCCCTCGGCCTTGAGCTCGCGCAGGTTGTCGAAGAGTGCGTCGACCTCCTGCGGCACGAGGACGGCGGTCGGCTCGTCGAGGATCAGTGTGCGGGCGCCTCGGTAGAGGACCTTCAGGATCTCCACGCGCTGGCGGTCGGCGACGCCGAGGTCCTCGACCATGGCGTCCGGGCGGACGCCGAGGCCGTAGGCGTCGGAGATCTCCTTGATCCTGGTGCGGGCCCGGTCGCCGATCCCGAACAGCTTCTCGGAGCCGAGGACGACGTTCTCCAGGACGGTCAGGTAGTCGGCGAGCATGAAGTGCTGGTGCACCATGCCGATGCCGCGGGCGATGGCGTCGCCGGGGTTGTGGAACGAGACCTGCTCGCCGTCCACCGCGATGGTGCCCTCGTCCGGCTTCTGCATGCCGTACAGGATCTTCATCAGAGTGGACTTGCCGGCGCCGTTCTCGCCGACGAGGGCGTGGACGGTGCCGCGGCGCACGGTGATGTCGATGTCGTGGTTGGCCACGACCCCGGGGAACCGCTTGGTGATGCCGCGGAGCTCCACGGCATGGGGACTGCTGGACGCGTTGATGACGCACTCTCCTTGGCAGGAGCGGAGGGCGGAGACGGTGGAGGCGGCGGGGGGCGAAAAAAGGTACCGCGCCCGGCGGACGCTACGCGCGTAGCGCCACCGAATCGTTGGCCACCCTGTAGCAGGTGGCGGACAGTGTGCGTATGGCTACGGAGATGTCCTGCCGTAGGTCGTACGCGAAATCGGGGCCCGGGCGAGCAACCGAAGCAGCTCCCCCCGGGCCCCGATCGACGGGACGGATCAGGTCGTGGTCTTGACCGTGATGGTGCCGTCGACGATCTTCTTCTTCGCCTCGTCGAGCTTGGCCTGGATGTCCGTGAGGTGGTCACCCGTGGTGGTCAGCGAGACGCCGCCCTTGGCCAGGGAGTACGCCTGGACGCCGGTCAGCGGCTTGCCGTCCTTGACGGACTTGACCAGGTCGTAGACACCGGCGTCGACGTTCTTGACGACCGAGGTCAGGATCGTGTCCTTGTACTTCGACAGCGCCGGGTCCAGGGCCTGGTCGGAGTCGACACCGATGGACCAGGCACCCTTCTGGCTCGCGACGGCCTCGATCGCACCGGCACCGGAACCGCCCGCGGCCGCGAAGATGACGTCCGCACCCTTGTCGAGCATGCCCTTGGCAGCGGCCTCGCCCTTGTCGGGGCTGCCGAAGCCGGACAGGTCCGAACCGGTGGACAGGTACTGGATCTGCACCTTGGCCTTCGGATTCGTGTCCAGGACACCCTGCTGGAAGCCCGCGGCGAACTTCTTGATCAGCGGAAGGTCCACGCCGCCGATGAAGCCGACCTGGCCGTCCTTCGACTTCAGCGCCGCCGCGACACCGGCGAGGTACGAGCCCTGCTCCTCGGTGAAGACGATGGAGGCGACGTTCTTGGCGTCGGAGACCGAGTCGACCAGGCCGAAGTTGACCTTCGGGTACTTCGGGGCGATCTTGTCGACCGCATCCTTGTACGCGAAGCCGATCGCGATGACCGGGTTGTAGCCGCCCTCGGCGAGCGACTGCAGGCGCTGCTCGCGGTCGGCCGGGGTCTCACCGTTCTTGGCGGTGAGCTCCTTCGTCTGGGCCTTGAACTCGGCCTTGGCCTTGTCCAGGCCGCGAGCGGCGGAGTCGTTGAACGAGTTGTCGCCACGGCCGCCTACGTCGTAGGCCATGCCGATCTTCATCTGGCCCTTGTCGGAGCTGGTGCTCTCGTCGGACGACTCGCCACACGCGGTGGCGGTGAGCGCGAGAGCCGCAGTGACGGCACACGCGGCGGTGATCTTGGATACCCGGCGCAAGGGAAGGCTCCTTCAAACCTGACCGAAGCGCCTCTTCCGGCGCTGGTTTCGCCGCGATCGTAACGCGCGTAGATGTCAGATAAAGCCCTGTACGGAAGCCGTTATCGGATCGTCGCGAACCGGTGGTGACCTGTCCGGTTACGAGCGGTTACCGTCGAGCAAAGCCGCGGCGGTGAACAGCTCCACTCCAACGGTGATCGCCTCCTCGTCCGCATCGAAGTCTCCACGGTGCAGGTCAAGGCGCCGGGTGTCGCCGGGCGTACGCACTCCGAGCCGTGCCATGGCCCCCGGAACGTGCTCCAGATACCAGGAGAAGTCCTCCCCGCCGAGGCTCTGCTCGGTGTCCTCGATCGCATACGATCCCCGCCGCCCGGCCATGGCGGCGGCCAGCAGCTCGGTCGTCCCCGGGTCGTTCACGACCGGCGGGACCCCGCGGACGTAATTGATCACGGACTTGGCCCGGTGCATTCCGGCCACCTCGTCGATGGCGGCATGGACC
This sequence comes from Streptomyces sp. NPDC005181, assembly GCF_040608395.1. Classification (NCBI taxonomy): domain Bacteria; kingdom Bacillati; phylum Actinomycetota; class Actinomycetes; order Kitasatosporales; family Streptomycetaceae; genus Streptomyces; species Streptomyces sp. NPDC005181. Next base: position 60,779 of record NZ_JBEXID010000034.1, on the reverse strand, counting down.
AGATCCGGCGCCTCCCGCCACGCCGCCAGGTCCAGGCAGCGGACCGTCCCGGACAGCTCGGCATGCTGCGGGATCACATTGCACGCGTGCCCGGCCTCCAGCCGTCCCCAGGTGACCGCGAGCCCCCAGCGGGCGTCGACCCGGCGGGCGAGCAGCGCGGGCACCTCGGTGGCCACCTTCGCGGCGGCCGTGACCAGGTCGGTGGTCAGATGCGGCCTGGCGGTGTGACCGCCGGGTCCGGCCAGAGTGACCTCCACCCGGTCGCAGGCCGAGGTGATCGGCCCGGCCCGCAGCCCGATCCTCCCCACATCGACCCTCGGGTCGCAGTGCACCCCGATGATCCGTCCGACGCCCTCCAGCACCCCGGCCTCGATCGCATCGGCCGCCCCGCCGGGCAGCACCTCCTCGGCCGGCTGGAAGATCAGCCGCACGGGGTGCGGCAGCAGCCCCTGCCGGTCGAGCTCGGCAAGGACGAGCCCGGCGCCGAGGACGGTCGTGGTGTGAATGTCGTGCCCACAGGCATGTGCCCGGTCGGGGACGGTGGACCGGTAGGGAACGCCGGTCTTGGTGTCCGGAATGGGCAGAGCGTCGATGTCCGCGCGCAGGGCGAGCATGGGCCGCGCATCGCCGCCCGCCCGTCGCCCACCACCCTTGTCCGAGCCACGCGCCCCGCCCGATGTGCCCACGTCACAGATCAGCCCGGTCCCGGTGGAGAGCACCCGGGGTTCCAGCCCGGCCTTCTCCAGCCGGGCCTTGAGGGCCGCGGTGGTACGGAACTCCTGATTGCCGAGCTCGGGGTGCATGTGCAGATCGCGCCGGAAGGCGATCAGCTCGGTCCGCAGGGATTCGGGCAGCGTGCCGGGCAGGGCGGCGTCCTCGGGCAGCTCGGCATCGGACTCGCGGGACATCAACTGGTTCACCTGTTGAAGGGTAGGCCCCTTGCCCCCTCAACTGGCCACAGATCAACAAAAGTTCAGTCGCATAGAGGAACAAAATGCGGCGTCGGAGCGTGTGACGTGAGAAGGAGGTGGGTAAACTCACCCATTCTCCTCCGAGGGCGCGCGCCACGACCCGCCGGCCGGTCCGGACTGCCCACGGCTTACGCTGCGTCGCCGGCCCGCTCGGTTCGAGTGCGTCGTACATGGGGGCGGTCCCGGGGAGGGGCCGCGGGACGAGGGGGCCTCGACGATGCTCGACACCTTGGAGCAGAGCGTTCAGCCGTGCCCGGAGTGCGGAACAGAGATCCGGACGGACCCCAGGTTCGTCGTGTGGTGCGCCGCCTGCGACTGGAACATGGACCCGGGAGAGCCCGAGGAGACCCCCGGGCGGCTGGAGCGGCTGCGGCGCAGGCTGGCCCGGCAGCACGGGGAGAAGCTGCTCGCCGAGGTGACGGCCGGTGAGACATTGCGGCCCCGACGCGATGGCGCCAGTGTCCTGGCCTACGCCCTCGCGCTGGCCGTCCACGGCGTCACGGCCGCTCTGGTCGTCGCCGGAATCCTGCTGGTGGTATTCGGCTGGGGCAGTGCCCTGCCCCTGGTGGGCGCGCTGCTGCTGGGCATCTCCTGGGCCCTGCGGCCCCGCTTCGAACGACTCCCCGACGACGAGCCGGTGCTGTACCGGGCCGATGCGCCCGAGCTGTTCGCCCTGATCGACGAGATCGCCGAGGTCGTCGGTACGACAGGGGTGCACGCGGTTGTCGTGACCCCCGACGTGAACGCGTCCGTGAGCACGTACGGGCTGCGGCAGCGCCGGCGGCTGGAGATCGGACTCGGTCTCTGGGAGATCCTGACGCCGCAGCAGCGAATCGCGCTGCTGGGGCATGAGCTCGGCCATTACGCCAACGGGGACACCCGCCACGGGCTGATCACCGCGCACGCACTCCGTTCGCTGGCCACGTGGTGGTATCTGCTGAGCAGGCTCCCGCAACCCACCCTCGGTGAGCTGGCACTCAACGCGCTCTATCTGCTGCCCCGTTGCGCGGTCCAGGGTGTACTGATGCTGCTCGACCACTTGACGCTGCGCGCCACGCAGCGCGGTGAGTACCTGGCCGACTCCTTCGCCGCCCGGGCCGGGTCCACCGAGGCCGCCGTAGGACTCATGGACCGGCTGCTGGTCGGCGGCTCCGCCGCGTCCGCGCTGCTGCGCGAAGCCAACACCAAGCAGGTGGCGCGGTCCGGGAACCCGGCGCGCGAGGAGGCCTGGCGCGGCCTCTGGGAGCGGCTGGCCGCCCACATGGACTCGATCCCGCAGAGCGAGTACGCGCGTCAGCGGCGCTGCAGCGCCCTGCGGGGACACAGCGTCGACGCGACCCACCCGCCGACCCATCTGCGCCGTGCCTGCCTGCTCACCGGGGCTCCGACGGCCGCCGAGGTGGTCGCGGCTCCCGAGCGGCAGGCTGCTGTCGGTGCGGAACTGGCCAGGGCTCGCGAGAAACTGGCGCGCCGCATTCTCAACGGTGGTTAAAACAGGGGACCGCGACGCGGGGGCGCACGGCATGGAAGTCTTTGACGTACCGAAGAAATCACCCTCCCCGACCCCACCCTGCCTCCCGTCACCCACGCCGGTGAGGTCGGCCCATCGGGCTGGGTTCGCGCCGGGTCGGCCGGCACGAAGGCCGTGCGGCAGGCCGCACTGCACGCGGTCATCGCTCGCTCATGAAGCGAGGCCGCTCAGGCACTGTGCCCGGGCGGCCTCAGCCGTCCGCGGGGGCGGGCTCAGGCCTCGGTCACCGCGGTGACCCGCCAGGGGGCCAGTCGCTGTACGTCACGCGCCGTCTCCGTGACGCCGCTCAGGAACCCCTGCGCGCGCGGTGACGCCGTGTCCCGCAGCCATTCCGGGGCGATGTCGCAGACCGCGACCTTGACCTCCGTGCCGACCAGTGCGAGGGGCAGTGTGTGGACGACCGTGGACGGGAAGCTCAGGACCGTGCGGCCGATCGGGCCGCGGCGGGCGATGAGTTCCAGGGGGAGATCCGGGCGGACGATCTCCAGGCCGGTGGCGGCTTCCAGGGCGTGGAGTTTGTCGGCGGACTCCCGGCGGTGGGCGAAGTAGCGGGTCGCACCGTGGGTCCGGGCCAGGGAGGAGACCGCCTCCAGGTACTGCTCCTGGTCGATGACGCCCGTCTCGACCAGGGACGTGCCGACCAGGTCAGCGCCCCGGGTGAGCCGGGGCGGCCCGAAGCGGGCGCGGGTCCAGGCGAAGGTGTTGGGGGTGACCGTGATGCCGGCCGGAGCCTCGACCGGCATCGATGTGAACACCTCGACCGTACGGGTCCTGGACGGTGTGAAGCGGCGGCGGGCGGTGGCCGTGACCGGGGCCAGGATCAGTTCCCGCACGCCCGAGCTGCCGCGCCGGTGCCAGCGCACCAGCCGTTCGCCGCGCGCCAGTTGGGCGACGAACTCCATCGTGGCCGTGCCGTCGTCGACCACCGTGAGGTGGCGGGCGCGGACCATCGTGAGGAGCAGCTGCACATAGCGGGAGAACGGGTCGCCGATCACGATCCGGTCCGCCCTGCGCAGCAGTCCCGTCAGTGCGCGCAGCGTCTTCAGCGGCGTTCCCGCGCCGCCGCGCGCCTCCTGCCAGCGCACGGTGACGCCCTCGTCGCGGGCCAGCTCCGCCATCCGGCGCAGCTGACCGCGCGACATCGGGTCGACCGGGGGGAGGACGACGACCGTGGTGTCCGTGCGGACCAGGTCGTCGTCTCCCTCTGTGTAGGCCCACTCCAGGACGTTCAGGAGCTGGACCGGGCTCTCGACGAAGGCGAGGTTCACCGGTCGGCCCGTCAGACCGCGGCCGGCTCGGCGGCCGGGGCCGCCTCGGCGTTCTCGGCGACGACGCCCGCGACGCGGCGGAGCTTCTTCATCGGGCCGAGCTCGGACTCGTACACCTTCTTGACGCCGTCACCGAGGGAGGCCTCGATGGTGCGGATGTCGCGGACGAGGCGGGTAAGGCCCTGCGGCTCGACCGAGGCGGCCTGGTCGGAGCCCCACATGGCGCGGTCGAGGGTGATGTGCCGCTCGACGAACGCGGCGCCGAGGGCAACGGCGGCGAGGGTCGTCTGGAGACCGGTCTCGTGGCCGCTGTAGCCGATCGGGACGTTCGGGTACTCCTGCTGGAGGGTGTTGATGACGCGGAGGTTCAGCTCCTCGGCCTTCGCGGGGTACGTCGAAGTGGCGTGGCAGAGCAGGATGTTGTCGCTGCCGAGAACCTCGACCGCGTGACGGATCTGGCGCGGCGTCGACATGCCGGTGGAGAGGATGATCGTGCGGCCGGTGGCGCGCAGCGAGCGGAGCAGCTCGTCATCGGTCAGGGAGGCCGAGGCGACCTTGTGGGCGGGGACGTCGAACTTCTCCAGGAAGGCGACGGCCTCGGTGTCCCACGGGGAGGCGAACCAGTCGATACCGCGCTTGGCGCAGTGGTCGGAGATGGCCTGGTACTCGGCCTCGCCGAACTCGACGCGGTGACGGTAGTCGATGTACGTCATCCGGCCCCAGGGGGTGTCGCGCTCGATGTCCCACTGGTCGCGCGGGGTGCAGATCTCCGGGGTGCGCTTCTGGAACTTGACGGCGTCGCAGCCGGCTTCGGCGGCCACGTCGATCAGCGCGAGGGCGTTGTCGAGGTCGCCGTTGTGGTTGATGCCGATCTCGCCGGTGATGTAGACGGGCTGGCCGGGGCCGGCGGTGCGGGTGCCGAGGGTGCGCAGGCGGGAGGTGCTCATAGGGGTGTTTCCTTACTTGGTGGTGGTGTTGGTGGGGGTGGACTGGTGGTTTGTGAGGGTGGGGCCGAGCAGCCAGGCCGCGATTTCACGGATGGCGCCGAAGCCGCCGGGGGTGGTCGTGACGGCGCGCGCGGCGGCGCGTACCGAGTCGTGGGCGCTGGCGACGGCGACGGGCCAGCCGGCGAGGGCGAAGCAGGGCAGGTCATTGACGTCGTTGCCGACGTAGAGCACCCGCTCGGGCGCAATGCCCTGCTCGTCGCACCACTCCTTGAGCGCGAGGTCCTTGCGGTCGATGCCGTGCAGGACAGGGATCTTGAGCTTGTTGGCGCGGGCGGCGACGACCGGGTTCTGCTCGGTGGACAGGATGAGGAGGTCGAGCCCGGACTTGCGCAGGGCCGCGATGCCCAGACCGTCGCCGCGGTGGACGGCGACGATCTCGCGTCCGTCGGCGTCGATGAGCACGCGGTCGTCGGTCTGGGTGCCGTCGAAGTCGAGGACGACGGCGTCGATGTCGTCGCGGGTCGGCAGCGGCGACGGGTCGAGGAGCGGCGCGAGGGCGCGGGCACGGGCCAGGTCGTGCGGGTCGTCGATCTCCAGGACCCGGGCGGGGTCGGTGCGGACCAGCGCGGTGTCGCCGAAGAAGCGGTGGCGGTGGGTACGGAAGCCGGCGACGTTCATCGCGTACGCCGCGCCGGTCTCCAGCAGGTCCTCGGGGCGGTCCTGCCGCATCTGCCGGACGCCCTTGTCGTGGTTGACGCCATAGGCGTGGTCCTCGACGGCGGTGCCGTCGCGCCAGATGAAGCCGTGGAAGGGGGCCACGGTGACGGCCGTGTCGGCGCCTTCGTGGGCGACCGCCGCGGCCACGCCGTCGATGTCCTCGCGGGTGAGGAACGGGCTGGTGCACTGGACCAGCAGCACCACGTCGACCGTGCGGTCGTGCATCGCCTCGTATGCGTCGAGAGCGTGCAGCACCGCGTCCTCGCTGCTCGACCTGTCGCCCGCGATGGCCGCGGGGCGCTGCACGCAGTGCAGCCGCCCGGAGGCCCCCAGCGCGTCACCCGCGGCCCGCGCGGCGGCGGCGATGGCCGCGTCGTCGGTGGTCACGACGACATCGGTGACCTCGCTCGATCCGAGGCAGGCCTGCACCGCGCGGGCGACCAGCGGTATGCCGCCGACCTGGGCGAGGTTCTTGGCCGGGACGCCCTTGGATCCGCCGCGGGCGGGGATCACGGCGAGCACGGTCGGGGTCGGGCTCATCTCTGCTCCTGAAGTGGTGTTCACAGTTCGCCCATCCGTCGGATCACGGGGGCGACCCGCTGGACTCCCTGCCGGTACGCGCCCCGCGCCGCCTCCCGTACGGCGTCGCGGACCGCGCCCCGCACCCCGCCGGTCTCGCGCGGCGCCGCGGCGCCCGGCAGCGGGTGGCCGTCCGGGGCCAGGTGGTGGCGGGCGAGGATGCCGGGGAGGTAGCCGGGGGCGCTGGCGGGCGTGTAGTACGGCGCGAGGTCGGGAAGGCGGGCCTCGGCCAGCAGCGCGTCGACGCGGGCGCGAGCGGTGTCGTAGGCCGTGTCGTAGGTGCCGTCGGCGGCGACGCCCTGGCCGGCCAGCCACTTCTCGTCGGGCTCCGGGTGGGAGCCGCCGTCGAGCCGGTCCCACGAGGTGAGCAGGCCCGAGCCGATGAAATGGTGGTTGCCGAGGGTCTCGCGGACGCCGAGGTCGGTGAGGATCGCGGTCGGGATGCGCCGGTGCAGGGACTCCAGCGCGGCGGTCGAGGAGACCGTGACCAGCAGGTCGGTGCGGTCGAGGACCTCGCCCATGTGCCCGTACACCAGACTGAAGTTGGGCGGCAGCCCGCCGGGCAGCTTCTCCGCGAGCCGCTGGTACGGAAGTTCTTCGATGTGCGTGGTGTGCTCACCGGGCTTGGAGCGCAGCTTCAGCAGCACCTCGCGGTCGGGGTGCAGCCTGGCGTGCTCGACGAGCCGGCGCAGCAGGTACGTCCGGTCGGCGCGGGAGGCCGGTACGGAGGGCTGGGCGGCGAACACGACCGTGTCGCGGCCCTCCTGCGGCCGGTGCGGCGCGCCGCCGAGAAACGGCAGTGCGGCCTCCGTGACGGCCGAGGCGTCGGCGCCCACTCCTTCGTACACCGCGCGGAAACGCTCCGCGTCGTGCCGTGAGTTGGCGAGGACGACGTCCGCGCCGTGCCGCAGCAGCAGTCCGTCGGCGAGCTTCTCGTAGACGACACCGACATAGCCGGTGACGACGACGGGCCTGGCGGGCAGCCGCAGGGCGGCAAGGCCGTGCAGCATCGCCTGGACGGCGCCGCCGACCAGGGCGAGGACCACGACGTCGTACCCCTCGTTCCGCACGGTGTGCAGGAACTCGACAGCCGTCACCTCGCGCACCCGGCCGGTCTCGATCCCGACGTCGCCGACCTCGGCGAGCTGGCGCGGGGTCGGGGTGGCGCGGCCGCGCAGGAGCAGTCCGCTGATCTCGACCGGCCGGTCCGCTGCCCGGGGCGCGTCCGGGGCCCCGGTGGTCAGGCGGCGCGCGGTGAGCGCGCCCCATTTCCACCGGGTGTCCGAGTCGGCGAGTACGGCTACCCGGAGCGCCGTCGTTTTGCTGGTTGGTGGGGGCACGTCCTAGAAGTTAGGAAGGCATTTCGATTCGCAGCCCAACGTGGCGGCAACAGCTGGTTAACAGCCCGCCGACGGTTGGCGAATCAGCTCCACAAATGCGCTGCAATCGCCTCGGATTCGGACCGGTTCACCATTCCGACATTCGTCGTTCACCTGCCGTCCCTCCTGGGTCCAGGGCAAATGACGAGCACCCCCCTAGCGTGTGACAGGTGGTTAAGCTCTCCGTCATCGTGCCGTTCTACAACGTGCAGACATACGCCCCCGACACCCTGAGAAGCCTGCGGGCCAACGCCCGCGAGGACTTCGAATTCATCCTCGTCGACGACTGTTCGACCGACGGGACCGCGGACATACTGCGCCGCGCGAAGGACGAGATTCCGGGGGTGGTCGTACGCAGACACAAGCAGAACGGCGGACTGGCCACCGCCCGGAACACCGGTCTGGACGCGGCCCGCGGCGAGTACCTCGCCTTCCTGGACGGCGACGACTGGCTCGCCCCCGGCTTCTACACCGACCTGCTCGCCCGCGCCGAAGCGCTGGGCTGCGACTTCGTCCGTACCGACCATGTCCAGGTCGACGGCAGGACCCGTACGGTCCACCGCGTCCCGCACGGCCGCAGGGGCGAGGTCATGGACCCGCGGGACGCGATCCTGCCCGCCGGGCGCACCACCTCGGTCGACTATCCGTACGCCTGGGCGGGTCTCTACCACCGCCGGCTCCTGGACCGCGGGCTGCTGCACTTCACGGACGGTCTGCGCACCGCCGAGGACCGGCCGTGGATCTGGCGGCTGCACCGCGAGGCGGATTCGTTTGCGGTGCTGGGACTTCTCGGAATTTTCTACCGGCGCGGCGTCGCCTCGTCGCTTACACAGATCGGTGACGTGCGCCAGCTCGATTTCATTCGCTCATTTGACCAAGTCGTACGGGAGACAGCGAAGGACCGCGATGCGCAGGCGCTCCTGCCGAAAGCGGTCCGTACCTATTGCGCGATCATTTCGCACCACATGGGTGCGATGGAAAGGTTCGAACCTGCTGTGGCCCGTGCCCTGAAGTCGATGAGCGCCGACGCGCTCAAGCGGATGCCGCAGGACGTGCTGGACGACGCCCTCGACTCGATGGACCTGCAGCGCGCGACCCTGCTGCGCCGACTGCGCCGCCGGTCCGTCGGCGCCAAGGAGGTGGCGGCCGCATGAGCAGCAGCCGGACCCGTGCGACACAGATCTTCTTCGCCTCCACCCTCTACGGCGCGGCCACGCTCGCCGCCGCCCTGGACGCGGGCGCCTTCGCGGACGCCGACCGCCGCATCCTGCTCGTCTCGAACAACGCGGCGATCCCGGAGACGACACCCTCCGTCGACGCGATGCCCGGGTTCGACGCGCTGCGCGGCCGGTTCGACGACGTCGTGTCGTGGAACGCGACGATTGCCCCCCACCACCCGAGCGGCTGGGCTCCGCGCCCGGACGACGTACCGCTGTGGGAACGGCATCTGCGCCTCGCCTGGGGACTCGGCGACGACGAGATCGAACTCGCCATCGAGTCGATCCAGGTCAACCCGGCGATGGCGATCGCCCAGATCTTCACCGGCGTACCGATCGATGTGTACGCGGACGGGCTGATGAGCTACGGCCCGACCAGGAACAAGATCGACCCGCTGATCGGCACCCGGGTGCGGCGGCTGCTCCACCTCGACCTCGTGCCGGGGCTGAAGCCTTTGCTGCTCACTGAGTTCGGCGTGGCGTCGCAGATCGTGCCGACCGAGGCGTTCCTCAAGGTGCTCGGTGAACTGGGCGACGCGCACGATGTCGCGGCGAGCGTGCCGTCCGTGGACGCGCCCGCGCTGCTGCTCGGCCAGTACCTCTCCGCGCTCGGCCTGATCAGCGCGGCGGAGGAGGAGGAGCTGCACCTGCGGATGATGCGCGGCGCGGTCGGACTCGGCCACACCCGCCTGGTGTTCAAGCCGCATCCGACGGCCCCGGCCCAGTGGTCGCAGGCCATGGAGACGGAGGCGGCGAAGCTCGGCGCGGAGCTGACCGTGCTGGACTCGGGGGTGCTGACCGCGCCGGTCCTCGCCGAGGTGCTGTACCAGCGGATGCGGCCGGCGCTGGTCGTCGGCTGCTTCTCGACCGCTCTGCTCACGGCGTCCGCCTTCTACGGGCTGCCGGTGGCGCGGGTCGGTACTGGGATGCTGCTGGACCGGCTGTCCCCCTTCGAGAACAGCAACCGGGTTCCGGTCACGCTGGTGGACGCGCTGGTGCCGGACCTCGGCGACCGGAGCGCGGTCACGGACGCGGCTGCGGTGGCGCCGGTCGAGCTGAACGAGCTGATCACCGCGGTCGGCTTCACGATGCAGCCGAAGATCTACCCGGAGCTGCGGTCGGCCGCAGAGCGGTATCTCTCCGCCCATCTCACGAACACCACATGGCGTTACTTCAAGCGCAAGCGGCTGACTTCGCTGGGGCTGCCGGGTGGGGTGCCCGCGCAGTTCTCGTTCCTGCCGCGGAGTGCCGCGGTGCGCAGGGTTGCCAGGCGGGCGAAGGCGTTGCGGCGGGTTGTGCGGCGGTAAATCGGCTCGACCGGGTACTCCGGTGGCGGTGGAAGACGAAAATGAGGACGGAAAAGGGGCGGGGTGCCTGGTCGGCGCCCCGCCCCTTTCGTCACGCCGTCAGACGTTCACGCCTCCCTGGATCACCCGGAGGTCCGCCGCGTTCGCCTCGGTGACCTTCCACAGTTCCTGCTGCCGCCCGTGCACATCGGCCACCGTCGCCGCATGGTCGTCCAGCAGCCCGGCCGCCCGCTCCACGAGCCGCGCCCCGAGGTGCCGGTCATGGACGGAGATGCCCCACTCGGGCCGTTCGATGTCGGACAGGAAGTACGCCATCTTCGGGTGCGAGATCAGGCTGATGATCGGTGTACCGCAGCCGAACGGGATCATGCCCGCGTGCCCACGCATGCCGATGACCAGCTTGGTCCGGGCGTACGTGTCACGGATCTCGTCGTTCTCGAAGTCGTACATCGGGATCACCGGCAGCGAGATGCCGTGCTCGCGCCGCAGGTCGAAGGCGATCCGCTCGTCGTCCAGCGAGTGGGCCACGCACTGCACCTCGGCGTACTTGCCGAGCCCCTTCACCGCGGTGGCCATCTCGGCGAGGAAGTGCTCGTAGTCATGGCCGAAGCGAAGCCCGGACCGGTCGTACGCGGCGTTGATCAGCACGGTGTCCTCGCGCTGTACGGGGTCGGTCCAGCCGTCCACCAGCTGCCGGGTGACCGTGGTCGGGCAGGGCTGGAAGCGGACCTTGTCGTGCAGCGACGTCGGCAGCAGCTCGCGGACCTTCTCGATCGAGCCGTGGTTGCGCAGCCCGAAGAACGAGGCGCGCTCCACCAGCTTCCGCAGGGAGGAGAGGAACCGGTCCCTGCCGTGGCCGTACGCCTGGCCGTCGAAGGCGTTGAACCCGACCGCGTACACCATGACGGGGACGTCGATCCGCTCCAGCAGTTCGTCGGGGACGTTCCACTGCCAGCCGCTGTTGCCGTTCGGTGCGGTGTCCGGGATGAAGAGGCCGCCGCCGCCGATGACCAGTCCGCGGCGGGCGTTGACCCGCTCCAGCGCGGCCTCGTCGAAAAGCCGGTGGGCGTGGACGGAGTGCCAGCGGGCCGGGCCGGTGTCGTGGCCGAAGGCCAGCCGGACGCTCTCCGGGAGCAGCTTGTCCCCAGCGTTGCCCTGCCGGTCCATGTAGAAGGCGACGTGTGCAAGCTGCTCGGCCGCCGGTCCCTCGGCGGGGGCCGGAACATCCTTGGTGCGCTTGTACATCAGCCGGTTCGCCCGGTGGGTCGGGTCGACACCGAGCCCTTCGAGGGCGTACTGCGCGGCGGTGGCGTCGTCGCCGTGGATCCAGGCGATCTGGGCGAGGCGCGAGAAAGCGGTCGCGGCCCGGTTGGGGGCGGCGCCGGCCAGCAGGAGCTGGGCGCGGGCCTCCTCGTAGCGGGAGACGCTCATCAGCGCGTGGCCGAGCACCTCGTGCGGCCAGGCATCGTCGACGGGGATCCGGACCCCGCCGAGCAGGTCGGCCGCCTGCTGGTACTCACCGGCGCCGATGTGCGCGGCGGCGACCCGGCGGGCGCTCTCGGGGTCGGCGGTGCGCCGGACGTGCGGGGTGCCGTAGTGCACCAGCAGGTCGTGGTGCTTGGCGCCGGGCAGTGCCAGGTACGCGGCGTGGAACTCGGCGTCGGACAGCTCGAATGCGCGCCAGCGGTCCTCGGCCTGCCCGTAGCCGGCCTCGCCGCCCTGCCAGGGCTTGTGCCGCCCGGTGAAGTGCAGGATCGCGGTGGTGTCGGGCACCGGAAGGTCGCCGGAGAGCCGCCGCTTGACGAAGTTGTAGCGGGCGTCGAGCTGCACGAAGGCGCCGTCGAGCACGGCGTTCAGGATGCCCTGGTCGTGCTTGTCGAGTTCGTAGGTGCCCTTGCGGCCGACGTCGTCGATCTTCGCGCAGAACGCGTCGCTCAGATACTCGCGCTGGATGACCAGCAGCCCGCTGTTGAGCTTGTGCTGCCCGTAGAAGAACTGCGGAACGGCGGCAAGACCGTCGCGCAGCTTCAGCAGGTCGCCCAGATCGCCGAGGACCACCATGTCGGTGTCCAGGGTGATCACGGTGTCGTAGTCGCGCACCCGGAACACATCGAGGATGAAGTACGCCTTGCGCACCAGGTAGTTGTCCTGGTCGCCCTTGGCGTACGTGTCGTAGTGCGCGGCGTCGACCCGGCGGAAGTCGATGCGCGGGTGCAGCGCCCGGATCTGTGCGACGGAGGCGGGGCGCAGCCCGTCGTGCAGGACGATGAAGTCCTCGCAGACCGCCGGGTTGGACAGGGCGAGGCTGCGCAGCAGGGCGAGAAAGCCGGGCAGGTAGTTCTCGTCCACGAAGCTCGCGAAGGCGACGCGGCGCTTGCCGGTGAGTGCGTTCGCGGGGGCGGGGGCCTGTGGTGCGGGCGTGCCGGTCGTAGGGGGCGTCGTCGTCATCGCAGTCGGATCCTCATATCGGTGACGCTCTGGGCGCGTTCCATGACCCACGCCTTTTCACTGGTGTACTCGTGCACGGAGGTGATGGGCATCTTCATCGCGGCGGGCAGCCGGTAGGCGCCGCTCTCGTAGAAGTCGAAGCCGATCAGGTCGAGCTGCGGGCTGACGTCCAGGTAGTCCAGCAGCCACAGCATGTTGAAACCGCTGGTGGGGATGGCCGGCCAGACATCCGCGCCGACCTTGCCGATGTCGCGCAGCGGCCAGCGCAGCGATTCGTCGCCGAGGTACTGCTGGGCGCCCGGCACCAGCCGGTTGCGCAGCGAGTACTTCCAGTCGCCGGAGACCCCGCCGAAGACCAGCCGGGTGTGGACCTTCTGGTCCCAGTTGAAGCCGTGCTTGTGGATGGTGGCGTGGATGTCGGTGCGCTTGCCGGTCGCCGACGGGTCGATCTTGTAGGAGTTGAAGCGGACGACCAGGTCGTACGCATCGATCTCGGCGCCCATCGAACCGGTGCCGACACGCTGCGAGTTGGCGATCAGACAGATGGACTTGCCCGCGATGTGGTTACGGAACTCGCCGAGCGTGGTCCATTCGACGCCACCGAAGGTGGGGTCACCGATCGGGCCGCGCATCCGGGCCCGGCGCTGCTCGGCGTAGAGCGCGATGAGGTCCGTGAGAAGGGCGAGGTCGCCGGTGCGCGCGTTGCCACGGGGGCTGCCGCCGCTGCCCGCCGCGCCGCTGACCTCCAGCACGAGGCCGAGGTACTGGGCCAGGGCCTCCTGGATCTCCGGCACCGGCGCGCCGGCCCGGTCCTGGGCCAGCAGTGCGCCGATCAGCCGGGGCCGTGCCTCGTTCCAGTCTCCGCGCCCGTGCAGCGCCAGGCCCTCGGCCCAGGACTCGGTGACGGACCGGCCGGCGAAGGCCGCGGCCTCGGGACAGTCGCGCTCCAGCTTCCGCAGCAGCTCGCTCTGGCGCTCCGCGCCCACCCGCAGCCCGGCCGTCTTCGCCGCGACCCCGAAGCCGTCCTCGTCGGTCAGGTCGAGGTAGCGCTCGTACGCCTCGACGGCGGCGGCCTCCGCGCCCATCGCCTCGAGTGTCCGGGCCCGCAGCCGCCAGCCCGCCCTGGAGCGCTTGCGCTGGGTCAGCACGGTGTCCGTGATGAGGATCGCGAGCTTCAGCTCGTCCTCGTAACCGCAGTCCAGCGCCTTGTTGCCGACCGCGAGCAGGGGGTCGAGCAGCTCGTCGCCGAGCACGAGAGCAGAGCCCGAACCACCCTTGGCCGTGCGCCGCAGCAGCGGGATCGGGGAGGCCGCGGAGGACGTCTGCTCCATGGTGGCGTGGGTGGCCAGGAGATTCCGCAGGGCCTCCGAGAGCACCGTACGCCGCCGGTCGAGCCCGGCGACCAGCTTCCCGCTGTGCGCGGCGCAGGCACGCAGGCAGGTCTCCAGTTCCGTCGGCCGGACGGTGGCGAGGTGGGACGTACCGCCTTCGGGCGGGACCGAGTCCTCCGCGTCACGCTGCCGTGGCCAACGGGTGCGGGCTTTCGTCATGGCGCTCCAAGCGTCTGGTGCCCGTGGGGGAAAGGGGCGTATGGAGGGGTACAGATGTTCGGCAACCGTTTGAGGTTCCGTAGCACGCTAAGAAACCTGAACGGCCGCAAGATGAACTCGCTCTGTCAGCACGGGAAACTGCTCCCTTCCCGTCCGTTTCGGGGCCCCGGAGCGCCCTAACCTGACCCTTCGCCACCGTGGGAAGGGAAGGCCGTGACCACCACTCCGGAGAATCCGGGCAGGACCGTCGAGCGGGTTCTTGCCGCCCCGGCGCCGCTGCCGGCGTCACCTCGCCCGTCGTCACCGCAGCGCCTGCCCGCCCAGGACCGCCGGCCGGTGCGCACCGGGCCCCGGCTGCGCGCTCTGGACGGGCTGCGGCTGGTCGCCGCGCTGATGGTCGCCGCGTACCACTACGGCGGCCGGGGCGGCGATATCACCAAAGCGTGGGGGACCTCCGCCGCTTCCCTGTTCCCCACCGCCCACACCTGGTTCGCCTACGGCTGTCTCGGGGTGCAGATCTTCTTCGTCATCAGCGGCTTCGTGATCTGCATGAGTGGCTGGGGGCGCTCACTGACCTCGTTCTTCGCTTCGCGGGCGGCCAGGCTGCTGCCCGCGTACTGGGCGGCGGTCCTGCTGGTGACCCTGGTCTTCGCGCTGCCCGCGGTGGCGTACAAGGCGGTCTCACCCAGTGATGCGCTGGTGAACCTGACGCTGCTGCAGCAACCGCTGGGCGTGGACCGGGTGCTCGGGGTGTGCTGGACACTGTGGGCGGAGATCCGCTTCTACGCGCTGTTCGCCGTGTGCGTGGTGCTGCCGGGGGCCAGCAGGCGGCGGATCGTGCTGTTCTGCGCCGCGTGGACGCTGGCCGCCGCGCTCGGCAAGGCATCCGGCGAGCCGCTGGCCGACGTCGTCCTGATGCCCGAGTACGCCCCCTTCTTCATCGGCGGCATCGGGCTGTACCTGGTCCACCGCAACCGGCGGGACGCCACGGCCTGGGGCATCGTCGGGGTCAGCTGGCTGCTCGGCCAGCACTACGCGGTGGCCGCCCTGTGGCATCCGGCGGGTTCGCACGCCTTCTCGTACCGCTCATCGCTGGTCATCATCGTGATCGTGACCGCCGGGTTCGCCGCGGTCGCCGCGATCGCGCTCGGCGCCCTCGCCCGCTTCGACCGCCCGTGGCTGACCGTCGCGGGAGCGCTGACGTACCCCTTCTATCTCGTCCATGAACACCTGGGGTGGGTGGCGGTGAGCACGCTGCACCGGCGCCTCGGCATCCCGGCGGGGGTGACGGCGGCGCTCACGGTGCTGCTGATGCTGGCGCTGGCGTGGCTGCTGCACCGGTACGTGGAGCGGTGGAGCACTCCGCTGCTGCGCAGGTCCCTGACGGGCGGGTCGCGCCGCCCGGCCTGACCACCGCTCAGCGCACCCCGAACCGTGCCTCGATCCCTGCGACGATCAGCCGCAGGCCGTCCTCGAACCATTCCTCGCAGTGCCGACATGCTGGGGCTCTCCACTCGTATCCACCGCGGCGAGCAGGAGCGCGGTGCGGCAGCCCAGCAGCTGGGGCCCGGCTACCGCGAGGGCCCGCTGTCGGCCGGCCGTGCGGGCGCGCTGGAGGCGGGCGACCGGGCCCGGGACTCGGTGCATATCCGGCACCGCTCGGCCTTGACCTCAAGCGCGGTTGAGTTCCTACGTTCGAGGCCATGGACTACTCACATGACGACGCCGGACTCGCCCAGCAGCCGATCGGCTACTGGAGCTGGGCCGCCCACAAGGCGACGGTGACCCACATCCGCGGCGCCCTGGCCGAACACGGCCTCACCCAGCCCCGGTGGTGGGTGCTGAACCAGCTCATCGACGCGGACGAACAGGGCCGCGCCCGCACCGAAGTGGTCGCGACCCTGCGCGGCTACCTCGACATCGGGGACGGTCTTGCACCGGAGATCGACACCCTGCTCGACCAGGCCCTGATCACCGAGGACGACGACGGGCGGCTACGGATCACCGACGAGGGCCGCGCCCTGCGCACCCGCGCCGCCGCCCGTACGCGCAGGGTGAGCGCGGAGATCCACCGGGACATCCCCGACGAGGAGTACGTACGCGCCCTCAAGGTCCTGCAGCGCATGATCCGCAACGTGGGCGGCGACGCGTGGCACCAGTGAACCGGCCCGCCCGCCTCACACGCTGCTGAGCGAGAGCTTCGCCGCGAAGCCCAGGAACAGCACACCGGCCGCCGACGTCGCGCCCGCCGACAGCCGCTTGCGGCGGCGGAACGCGGCGGACAGCCGGGTGCCGCCGAATATCAGCATCGACAGGTAGAGGAAGCTGGCGATCTGCAGAAGCGAGCCCAGCAGCAGGAAGGAGAGCGCCGGGTAGGCGTACCCGGGGTCGACGAACTGCACGAAGAAGGAGATCAGGAACAGGATCGCCTTCGGGTTGAAGAGGCTCACCACCAGCGCGCGGCGGTACGGCCGTTCCACCGTCCCGGCCGCCGCCTTCGCCCCGCCCTGTCCGGCGGCGTCGTCGTCGGTCAGTTCGGCGATCTGCCGGTGCCGCTCGCGCCACATGGACGCCGCGGCCCGCAGCATCCCGATCGCCAGCCAGGTCAGATAGCCCGCGCCCGCGTACTTGACGAGGGCGAAGAGCACCGGCGTGGTCTGCAGCAGAGAGGCGGCGCCGAGCGCGGACAGCGTCATCAGCACCGTGTCACCGGTCCACACACCGGCCGCCGCCACATACCCGGTCCGCACACCGCGGCGGGCGGCGACAGAGAGCACGTACAGCGAGTTCGGCCCCGGCAGCAGAACGATCAGCACGAGGCCGACGAGATAGGTCGGAAGGTCAGTGACACCCAGCATGAATGGAAGTGTCGCACGCGGGTACGACACTCCCTTCGGGTGGCATCCCCGCCCGGTGACCGTGCGGACGGATCAGAACGCATCCGTCGGCACGTACGTCCCCCACACCTCCCGCAGCGCGTTGCACACCTCGCCGACCGTCGCCCGCGCCGCCAGTGCGTCCTTCATCGGGTAGAGGACGTTGTCCGTCCCCTCGGCCGCCTTCTTCAGGCGGCCCAACGCCTCATCGACCGCACCCTGGTCGCGCTCGGCCCGCAGCTTCGCCAGCCGGGCCGCCTGCTGGGCCTCGATCGCCGGGTCGACGCGGAGCGGCTCGTACGGCTCCTCCTCGTCGAGCCGGAAGCGGTTGACGCCGACGACGACGCGCTCCCCGCTGTCCGTCTCCTGGGCGATCCGGTAGGCGCTGCGCTCGATCTCGCTCTTCTGGAAGCCGCGCTCGATCGCGTTGACCGCCCCGCCCATGTCCTCGACCTTGAGCATGAGGTGCCTGGCCTCGGCTTCGACGGCATCCGTCATCGACTCGACGACGTACGAACCGGCGAACGGGTCGACGGTGGCGGTGATGTCCGTCTCGTACGCCAGGACCTGCTGGGTGCGCAGGGCCAGCCGCGCGGACTTGTCGGTCGGCAGCGCGATCGCCTCGTCGAACGAGTTGGTGTGCAGCGACTGCGTACCGCCGAGGACCGCGCCGAGCCCCTGGACGGCGACGCGCACCAGATTGACCTCGGGCTGCTGGGCGGTCAGCTGGACACCCGCGGTCTGGGTGTGGAAGCGCAGCATCAGCGACTTGGGGTTCTTCGCGCCGAACTCCTCCTTCATCACCCGGGCCCAGATCCGGCGGGCGGCGCGGAACTTGGCGACCTCTTCGAGGATCGTCGTGCGGGCGACGAAGAAGAAGGAGAGACGAGGAGCGAAGTCGTCGACGTCCATGCCGGCCGCGACGGCGGTACGGACGTACTCGATGCCGTCCGCGAGGGTGAACGCGATCTCCTGCGCGGGAGAGGCACCGGCCTCCGCCATGTGGTAGCCGGAGATCGAGATGGTGTTCCACTTCGGGATCTCGGCCTTGCAGTACTTGAAGATGTCGGCGATCAGCCGCAGCGAGGGCTTGGGCGGGAAGATGTACGTGCCGCGGGCGATGTACTCCTTCAGGACGTCGTTCTGGATGGTGCCGGTCAGCCTGTCCGCCGTGACGCCCTGCTCCTCGCCGACCAGTTGGTACATGAGGAGCAGCAGCGCGGCAGGCGCGTTGATCGTCATCGAGGTGGAGACCTTGTCGAGCGGGATCCCGCCGAACAGGACCCGCATGTCCTCGACCGAGTCGATCGCCACCCCGACCTTGCCGACCTCGCCGGACGCGATCGGCGCATCGGAGTCATGGCCCATCTGGGTGGGCAGGTCGAAGGCGACGGACAGGCCCATCGTGCCGTTGGCGATCAGCTGCTTGTAGCGGGCGTTCGACTCGGAAGCCGTACCGAACCCGGCGTACTGGCGCATCGTCCACGGCCGGCCGGTGTACATCGACGGGTAGACACCGCGTGTGAAGGGGTAGGCGCCCGGCTCGCCCAGTTTGTCGTCGGCGTTCCACCCGTCCAGTGCGCCCGGCCCGTACACCGGCTCGATGGGCAGTCCCGACTCCGACTCGCGCGTCATCTGCTGTGCCTCCCGCTGAAGCTACTTACTGGTAACCAACGACCCTCGCGACGGACTGTAGCGGCGGGCGTGCGACCGGTGGAGAGACACGGGCTGGGACCTTGCTCACAAGGTGCGTCCGACGGCCTTCCCCACCGCACTCACCATCATGCGCGGGCTTTGGCAACCGGGCAGAGCGGGAATTCGTCCTCACAGATACCGAAGGAAGCAGGTGGCCGAGGATGGCACACAGAACCGGGCACGGTGCAGGAACGATTGGCCGGACAGCAAGGCACCCGGGTGGTGCAGCGCTGGCTGCCGTCGCCGTCCTCGCCCTGACCGTCACCACCGCGGGCTGCAAGGCGCAGCCCGCCAACGGATCACCGGCGGCCGCGTCGTCACCGCCGAAGATCTCCGCCCCGGCGACCGACGACGCCAAGCCCGCCGCGTCTGCCTCGAAGCCGGCGGCCTCACCGACACCGTCCGCCGCGCCGAAGCCCGCCCCGCAGGGGAAGACGCTGATGGCGACCGGATCCCAGGGCAAGCAGGTACGGGAACTGCAGGCCCGGCTCCGTCAGATCGACCACTTCGACCGGGCTCCCACCGGCTACTACGGCACCGTGACCGTCGCCGCCGTGCAGTCCTTCCAGGGCAAGCGCGGACTGTCCCGTACGGGCAGGACGGACACCCTCACCTGGCAGAAGCTGCTCGCCATGACCCGGAAACCGACGGCCGCCGAGCTGAACCCGCCGACCTCCCGCCCCGTCGCCAAACCCGACAAGCGCTGCTTGACCGGCCGGGTGATCTGCATCAGCAAGAACAGCCGGACCCTGTCCTGGATGATCGACGGCCGTACCGTCTCGACGATGGACGTACGGTTCGGCTCGCAGTACACGCCGACCCGCGAGGGCACCTTCTCCATCTACTGGAAGTCACGGCACCATGTGTCGACGATTTACCACACGGCCATGCCGTACGCGATGTTCTTCAGCGGGGGCCAGGCCGTGCACTACTCGGCGGATTTCGCGGCCCGCGGCTACAGCGGCGCCTCGCACGGCTGTGTGAACGTCCGGGACCAGGGAAAGATCGCCGCGCTCTTCGACCAGGTCCGCACCGGCGACAAGGTCGTCATCTACTGGTGAGCGCGAAGAAGGGAGTGGGGCGCGGGCGGGACCGGGGGAACGTGTCCCGCCCGCGCCAGGTGCGCTGAGCCGAAGGTACGGGGGGAACCCCGGCTCTGTGCGCTGCCGATGACCAGTCGGCTCACTCTGTACTGCGCCGACGGCTCAGAAAATGTCACACCCGGTGGCGGCGGAGCGGCCGGCGCGGCTCAGCGAGTGGACGCAGAGGTGTTCCAGGCGGCCGAGGACGCAGGGGCCGACGGCGGCGGGGTGGCGGGTTTGAACCAGAGCGACCGGACCGCGTCCGGACCGTCGTCGCCCGCGCCGTCGCCGGACCCACTGCCCTGCTGCGCGTCACCGCCGTCGCCGGATCCGTTGCCGCTGCCCTGCTGCGCGTCACCGCCGTCGCCGTCGTCCTTCTCCAGGACGCGCTTGCAGAACCGGTCCAGGTTGCCGGCACCCCTGGCCAGCTCTACGAGGCGGCGCCTGCGGTCGGCGTCGAGGTTGCCGTCGCGGTAGTCGCGGCAGGCCCTGACGGTCCGGCCCAACCATTTGCCGGACGTGCCGCCCTGGCCGCTGCCGGACGTGCTGTCGCGGGCGGTCCCGTCCTCGGAACGGGGGCGGGCGTCGACGTCGTCCCCGTAACCACCGTCCTTGCCGTCCGTGCTGCCCTGGCCGTCCCGGTTGTTCGCGCCACCGTCGCCCATGCGGGTTCCGTCGCCGGCGGGGGCTGACGGAACGGCAGCGTCCGCAGAGGTGTCCGGGCCCGTGGACGCGGGCCGCGGGACACGCGTCTCGTCGGAGGCGGGCCCGGAGCCCAGCTCTCCGGGGGAGGCGGGCGCCGACACGGAGGAGGCGGGCAGCGGGTTGGCATGCCCGCCGAACGGGCCGGGAAGCACGCCCGTACCTGCGGCGACGGCAACCCCGCCGAGCGCGCAGCCCGCGAGGGAGGCAGCAAGACCGAATCGGATGGGCCGGCTCCAGCGCAGCGAACGCATGCCGCCGGGGGAGGCGAAGGAGGAGGACGAGGACGACCGGGCGGAGGGAGCGGGGCCGATACGTATCGCTCCGAGCGTCTCGGGATGACTGCTTTGCCCTGACTGCCCCAACTGTCCGTACACCTCCGGCTGCCCCGGCTCGCTGCTCTGCGTGGCGCGCCCCGCCGCCTGCGCCTCGAACTGTCCCCGCGTACGGGCGGCGCGCGGGACTGCGCGGAAGGCGGCCAGTGCGGCGGCCTCGCCCGGCAGTTCGCCGGTGGCCGACCGGGCTCCGCGGGCGGCGGCAAGCGCGGCCATCAGCCGTTCGGCGTCGGTGCGCGCGTGGCCGTCGACGGGATCGACCGGTTCGCCGCGGAGCAATCTCTCCGCCGCGTCCTTGTCAAGCCATTCGTACCGCTCGTCGGCCATCACATGTCCCTCTGCGTCCACGGACGCGAATGCGTCACACCGGCGGACGCCGTCAGGCCGGTGCGTGAGGCCCGCTGCGCGGGTACGGCATCGAGCTCCACCGCCTGACCTGCCGCGCTCCCGTGCGGGTGGGAAACGCCGCGCCCGTCGCCGTTCGCGCCGCCGCCCGGGCCGCTCTCGCCGCCGTCCGCACGGAGCAGTTCCGCCAGCCGCTTCAGTCCGCGGTGCGCAGCCGTACGCACCGCCCCGGGCCGCTTGCCCAGCGTCTGCGCCGCACTCTTCGCGTCCAGGCCCACCACCACACGCAGCACGACGGCCTCGGCCTGGTCCTGCGGCAGCTGGGCGATGAGGGACATCGTACGACCGGTGGCCAGGGCCTCGATCGCCTCGTCGGCGGTGTCGGACTCGGCCGGCTTCTCGGACAGTTCCGTCTCGTCGCCGCCGATCGCGGGGCGCCTGCCGCGCATCCGCAGATGATCGAGGGCGCGATTACGGGCTATCCGGGCCGCCCACCCCCGGAACCGGTCGGCGTCGCCGCTGAACCGGTCGAAGTCACGCGCTATCTGCAGCCAGGACTCGGACGCCACGTCCTCGGCGTCCGGCTCCCCCACCAACGTCCTTATGTAACCCAGCAGCCGCGGCTGCACTGCGCGGTACACAGTACGGAAGGCGTCTTCGTCCCCGTCCTGTGCCGCGAGCACCGCGGCGGTCAGCTCCGCGTCGTCCCCCAGCACTCCCTCAACCCGCCCTGCTGTCCTGAATCGCAGCTGGTCACCACTGCCGCGCCACCCTGCGCGACTCAGCACGCTACGTCCTTCGCAGGGGCCACGTCCATGACTTGTACAACCCGCAACCTTTCACGGGCACCGTGCGGTGTGACAGAAAACGCAGTCGCGGCGCTGAGATGAGTACGGGGTCGCCATGCGGCCCCGCGGAAGACGACCGGGGCCTCTCCTGTGGGGGGTGGCGGCCCCGGTCGTCCTCGTCAACTTCCCGAGGATGTCCGGCGCCCCCTCGCCCGAACGGGCTCGATCACGCCGGCCCGCGCCCGCGCGCCCGCCGCGATGTCGCCGCACGGAGCACCCGCTGTCCCTCGGTCGAGACGTCAAGTACCTGGCGCAGTCCCGCCCCCGCGCGGGAAGCCCCCGAGGTCTCCGCCAGCATCTCCAGGATCCGGATCTGCCGGCGCACCTCCCCGGCCACCAGCGGCCCGGCCCCCGCCGGACCGTCCTCGCGGCAGCGCCGCAACAGCTCGTCCCCGGCACCGGGCGTCGCGTCCTGCCCGAGGTGGACCTCCAGGGCCAGGAGCGAGCAGGCGTCCGCCCACGTGCGCAGCTCCGGATCCGTCCGCTCCGCAGGCGCTTCGCCGAGCAGCTTCCGTATCGCCGGTACGGCACCGTCCGCCCGGGGCGGCACGCCGTCCAGCGCCGCGCGGGCCTCAGCCAGGCGGTCCGTCCACTCGTCACCGTTGGCGCAGCCCGCCCAGAGCGGACGCAGAGGGTCGGGGTCGGCGCCCTCCGCGGGCTGCGGCAGGCACCGGTCGAGGCAGGCGATTCCGCTCGCGACCAGCGCCCGCTCGTCCGCCGCGGCGATCAGTTCCAGCAGACTCATCGGCTTCTCCCCCCTCGACCTGTCCCCGCACAGGTCCGCACGGGGACGCGGCGCTTCCCGCCGCCGCATACCGCTTTCAGCGTCGAATGGCTCAAAATCGTCACTACTGGAGTCTGAAATCGCACCCCTCAACGGGGGTTCGTCCCCCACTGAGCTTCAGCGGGTCCGTCCTCAGCTGAGCGGATACACGCCCAGCGCCGCCCGCTCCCCCTGCATCCGGGTCAGTTTGCGCACGAAGAGGATCGTGAACACCGCGGCCACGACGGCGAACGTATCGGCTGCCAGCATCCGGCCGGCCGCGTCCATGACCTCCTGTGCGTCCTCTGCCTTCATGTACTGCTGGGAGGCGTACCGGGAGAGGAGCAATGAGCAGACCCACGCCCCCCACCACAGATTGACCGGGGCCGCTGAGACCGTGCGCCAGCTGCCGTCGGTGTTCGTCTGGGCGCTCGCGGTCCAGATGCCGCCCGCGATCCGACGCGGCAGCACCAGGTTGGCGACCGGGACGAACCAGGCGCCGACCGCCCATCCGGGCTTCATCTGCTGCATGCTCGCGTCGAACACCTCGGCGTTCAGCCGCACCCGCCGGAACCAGAGGATGAAGACGACACCGCTGGCCAGCATCGCCAGGACTTGGAGGACCCCTGAGGCCACGTACAGGTTGTCGGCGCGATCCGCCTCGGCGTCGTCGAGCGTCGCGAGGCCGTTGTCCAGCGCATCGCCGAGCAGGCTGCGGATGTTCAGCCCCGCGAGCACGGCAAGCAGGTCGGCCGCGGCGACGACCACGAGCAGGATGACGACGGCCTTCGCGAGCCCGTCGGGTGAGCGCAACTGCTGCTGCGGCGACGCGAAGGGCGGGGCCGCAGGCATCGGCGCCGGCCCCCCGGCCGGCCCGGCGCACAGGATGCAGAGCCCCTCCGCGGTGACCGGCGGTCTGATGCGACAGGTCGAGCACAGCATGAAGTGGCCCCCCAGGATTCTGATCTATCCGCAAGAACGCGCGGCTTCCCTACCCGCGGAGCGCGCGGCAAGCGGAATGTAGCCCCGGCCCACCGTGATGTCCATCGAAATCCGGTACGGCCCGCTCAGCCCGTCTTGTCGATCGCCCCGGCGAGCGCCTGGAACTGACCCCAGCTCAGCGCCGGCCTCCTCGGATCCCAGAGTTTCTGGGCCGTGGCCCGCAGTGGCATCCGGATCCCCGCCGCCACCTGCGCCGGGGTCTGCGCCTGCGGCAGGTCGCCCCAGACCGCGAACCGGCCGCCCAGGATCTGGCCCGAGTAGCGGGCCGGGACCGGCTGGGTGCCGCGCAGGACGAGCGGCGTCCACAGCTCGTAGATCCGCTTCCCCGTCGGGTAGATGAACGCATTGGGCTGGCCGAGCACGTAATAGAGGAACTCGTCGTTGAGGTTCACCACCCGGCGGCCCTCGCTCAGGTACTCCTCCGGCGGCCGGGCGCCGTACTCCTTGCCCGTCCAGTACTCGACCTCGATGCCCTTGTCGGCCCGGACGGTTCCGCCGCGGAAGAAGCCGTCGTTCCAGGCCTTGGGCTGCAGGCCGTGCGGGCGCACCACCGCCGCCCGGTCGTTGAGCCACCCGGTCGCGAGGTCCTTGATGCCGGCCGCTGCGCCGTACTTCAGCTGGGCGGCGCGCTGCAGCTGCGGGTACGAGGCAGCCGGGTTCTGGACCGTCAGCGCGCGGTATTCGTCGCCGCCGAGATGCCAGTACCTACCGCCGAAGAGCTTCGTGAACTCGCCGAGCAGCTGGTCGATGAGTTTCGCCGCGCCCGGATGGGAGATGTCGAGCGACCCGGTCGAGGCCACGCCCGCCGTGTTGCGCAGCTGGAGTTCGGGGTGGGCGCGCAGGACGGCGCCGAGATGGCCCGGGGAGTCGATCTCGGGGACCACCTCGATGTGCAGCCGGCCCGCGAGGGCGAGGATCTGGCGGACCTCCGCCTTGGTGAGATGTTCGGGCGACACCACCTCGGGGTGGGTGTCGGACTCGATCCGGAATGCCTGGTCGTCGGAGAAGTGCAGGCCCAGCTGGTTGAGCTTGAGGTCGGCCATCTCGCGCAGCCGGTCCTCGATCCAGCCCACGCTGTAGTACTTGCGCGCGATGTCGAGGTTGAGCCCGCGCTGCGGCCGGTCGGGGCGGTCGCGCACCTCCCCCTCGGGCATGGTGCCGTCGGCGCGCAGCGACTGTTTCAGGGTGCGCGTTCCGTAGAAGACACCCGCCTGGTCGGGGCCGGTGATGGTGACGCGCCCGTCGTGGGTCCTGAGGGTGTACGACTCGGGGGCGCTCTTGCCGGAGGTTCCGAGGGCCAGCTCGACATCGCCCGCGCGGACGGGGACGGCGCCCCGGTAACGGATCTTCAGCTCCTTGGCGAGCAGCTGCGCCTCGTCCGCGAGCGCCCCGCTGCCGTCGCCGATCACGACGCCACTGGTCGGGCCCGGCTGCCAGCCGGGGCCCCGGGCGGCGATGTGTTCGCGTACGGCGGGGATGGTGCGGGGTGCGGTGGAGAGCGGGTAGCTACGGGTCGGTGAGGGGGAAGGGGACGCGTGCGAAGGGGTACTGGCCACGGCCGTCTCCCCCTGGCGTCCGGTGTTGGATCCTTCCGGCCAGACGACGACGGAGATCGTCACCGCGGCCGCCGCAGTGAAGGCGGCGCCGGCCACGAGCGCACCGCGTGAGAGCGACATCGGTCAGAAACCTCCGATATAGGCGGGCAATAGGGCATAAGCATGGAGATAGCCGGGCATTCTCCTCGGAGATTCGTCCATCGGACGTTCCGAAACTCTCCCTTCCGGGTGATATTCGCGCATCCGTCGGACGGCCGTTACCCAGCCTCGCTAGCGGTGGATCACATTCGTCTCTCCCTTCACCCTGCATCTCCCTGGTCTCTCTCGTCCCACCGACCCCAGGGTCACAGATGCCGATGAGCCGAGGAGCCCACGCTGTCCAGGCCCAGCGAGTCCCACGCCGGCCTCCCGGAACCACCGCCACAACACGACGGCCGGCCCGCCGTACCCGTCCAGAGCTGCCGTCCGGCCCCTGCCCGCGCCGGCGCCCGCTCCCGCGGCCTCGACCGGTTCAATACAGCATCGCCCGCCGCCACCGAAGCCGCCCTGCTCGGCTGCTGCGGCAGCCGCCGCTGGGCGCAACGGCTGGCCGCCCACCGCCCGTACCCCGATCTGGACGCCCTGCTCGCCGCCGCCGACGAGGCGGGCTACGACCTGGCCCCGGCGGATCTCGCCGAGGCACTCGCCGCCGAGGACTCCCCCGGACTGCACCACGCGGCGCCCCCGTCCGCGCATCTCGCGCTGAGTGCCGCGCATGCCGCGTACGAGTGCCGCTTCGGTCATGTCTTCGTGATCTGCCTGGACGCCTTCCTGCCCTCCGAGCACCCGGACCAGGTGCTGGCCGGCATCCGGGCCAGGCTGGGCCACGACCCGGACGAGGAGCGGGTGATCACGGCGGACGAGATGCGCAGACTGGCGCGGGGCCGCATCATCGAGCTGTTGACGGACAAGGACCCGGCGGACACTCCCTGGGGGCTGGACACGCCCTGAGGGCCGGACACCCCTAGCCCGTCCGTGCCTGTTTGATTGCCACTTTGATCACACCAGAGGCCCCCGCGCGAACGAACCGACAAACCGTCGCTACGATGGCCGGGGCCGGTGGACCGTACCCGGCCGGGTCAGACCGACAGTCAAGCCGGCCGACCCCAATCCCCGCTCCCGGAGGGTTCTTCCGTGCCGGCTGGAACGCTGTACCGCGGCCGGGAAGGCATGTGGTCCTGGGTGGCTCATCGAGTCACCGGTGTCCTCATTTTCTTCTTCCTGTTCGTACACGTCCTGGACACCGCTCTCGTCCGCGTCTCCCCCGAGGCCTACGACGACGTCGTGGCCACGTACAAGACGCCGATCGTCGCACTCCTCGAATACGGCCTGGTGGCCGCCATTCTCTTCCACGCGCTGAACGGTCTCCGCATCGTCGCCGTGGACTTCTGGGCCAAGGGCCCGCGCTACCAGAAGCAGATGCTCTGGTCCGCCGTGGGTATCTGGGTCGTGCTGATGGTCGGGGCCCTGTACCCCGTCCTCGGCCACGCCGTACGCGAAGTCTTCGGGAGCTGAGGCCAATGTCCACCGAGTCCTCCGCCGCGATCGGTTCCGTCGAAGGCGTCAGCCTCTACGACATCGACCACCCGGCCCCGCTCATCGAGCCCCCGCGCAAGCGGACCGGCAAGAGCCCCAAGGCTTCGCGCACCAACTTCGAGATGTACGCCTGGCTCTTCATGCGCCTGTCGGGCATCGTTCTCGTCGTCCTGGTCATCGGCCACCTGCTGATCCAGCTCGTGCTGGACGGCGGCGTCTCCAAGATCGGCTTCGCCTTCGTGGCGGGCCGCTGGGCCTCGCCGTTCTGGCAGGTCTGGGACCTGGCGATGCTGTGGCTGGCGATGCTCCACGGCACCAACGGCCTCCGTACGGTCATCAACGACTACGCCGAACGGGACAACTCCCGCTTCTGGCTCAAGATGCTCCTGTACACCGCCACGGTGTTCACCGTCCTGCTGGGCACGCTGGTGATCTTCACCTTCGACCCGAACATCCGCTAGGCGCCGGGCCAGAGGGACCAGAGGAAATCATGCAGATCCACAAGTACGACACCGTCATCGTCGGCGCCGGCGGCGCCGGCATGCGCGCGGCAATCGAGTCGACGAAGCGCAGCCGTACCGCCGTGCTGACGAAGCTGTACCCGACCCGCTCCCACACGGGCGCCGCGCAGGGCGGCATGGCCGCCGCGCTCGCCAACGTGGAGGAGGACAACTGGGAGTGGCACACCTTCGACACGATCAAGGGCGGCGACTACCTGGTCGACCAGGACGCCGCCGAGATCCTGGCGAAGGAGGCCATCGACTCCGTTCTCGACCTGGAGAAGATGGGCCTGCCGTTCAACCGCACGCCCGAAGGCAAGATCGATCAGCGTCGCTTCGGCGGCCACAGCCGTAACCACGGCGAGGCCCCGGTCCGCCGGTCCTGCTACGCCTCGGACCGCACCGGCCACATGATCCTCCAGACGCTGTACCAGAACTGCGTCAAGGAGGGTGTGGAGTTCTTCAACGAGTTCTACGTCCTGGACCTGCTGCTGCAGGAGGACCCCGAGACCGGGCTGAAGAAGTCCGCGGGCGTCGTCGCGTACGAGCTGGCGACCGGCGAGATCCACGTCTTCCAGGCGAAGGCGATCATCTTCGCCTCCGGCGGCACCGGCAAGTTCTTCAAGGTGACGTCGAACGCCCACACCCTGACCGGTGACGGCCAGGCCGCCGCGTACCGCCGCGGTCTGCCGTTGGAGGACATGGAGTTCTTCCAGTTCCACCCGACGGGCATCTGGCGCATGGGCATCCTGCTGACGGAGGGCGCCCGCGGTGAGGGCGGCATCCTCCGCAACAAGGACGGCGAGCGCTTCATGGAGAAGTACGCGCCCGTCATGAAGGACCTCGCGTCCCGTGACGTCGTGTCCCGCTCCATCTACACGGAGATCCGTGAGGGCCGCGGCTGCGGTCCCGAGGGCGACCACGTCTACCTCGACCTCACGCACCTGCCGCCGGAGCAGCTGGACGCGAAGCTCCCGGACATCACCGAGTTCGCGCGTACGTACCTCGGTATCGAGCCCTACACGGACCCGATCCCGATCCAGCCGACCGCGCACTATGCCATGGGCGGCATCCCGACCAACGTCCAGGGCGAGGTGCTGGCCGACAACACCACCGTCGTCCCGGGCCTGTACGCCGCCGGCGAGGTCGCGTGTGTCTCCGTGCACGGCGCCAACCGACTGGGCACCAATTCGCTGCTCGACATCAACGTCTTCGGACGCCGGTCGGGCATCGCCGCTGCCGAGTACTCCGCGAAGCACGACTTCGTCGAGCTTCCCGAGAACCCGGCGCAGCTGGTCATCGACCAGGTCGAGCGGCTGCGCAACGCGACGGGCACCGAGCGGGTCGCGACGCTCCGTCTGGAGCTGCAGGAGTGCATGGACGCCAATGTGATGGTGTTCCGTACCGAGCAGACCATCAAGACGGCCGTCGACAAGATCGCTGAGCTGCGCCAGCGCTACCTGAACGTGTCCATCCAGGACAAGGGCAAGCGGTTCAACACCGACCTCCTGGAGGCCATCGAGCTGGGCAACCTGCTCGACCTGGCCGAGGTCATGGCGACCTCCGCGCTGGCCCGCAAGGAGTCCCGCGGCGGTCACTACCGCGAGGACTACCCGAACCGCGACGACGTCAACTTCATGCGCCACACCATGGCGTACCGCGTGGTCGCCGACGACGGCACCGAGTCGATCCGGCTCGACTACAAGCCGGTCGTCCAGACCCGCTACCAGCCGATGGAGCGTAAGTACTGATGGCAACCCCGACTTTGGACAAGGTGGAGGCGGAGTCCGCCGCCTCCCCGTACATCACGGTCACCTTCCGGATCCGCCGCTTCAACCCCGAGGTCTCCGACGAGGCCCAGTGGCAGGACTTCCAGATCGAGATCGACCCGAAGGAGCGTGTTCTCGACGCCCTTCACAAGATCAAGTGGGACGTCGACGGCACGCTGACGTTCCGTCGCTCCTGCGCGCACGGCATCTGCGGCTCCGACGCGATGCGGATCAACGGCAAGAACAGGCTCGCCTGCAAGACGCTGATCAAGGACATCAACCCGGAGAAGCCGATCACGGTCGAGGCCATAAAGGGCCTCACGGTCCTCAAGGACCTCGTGGTCGACATGGACCCGTTCTTCCAGGCCTACCGCGATGTCATGCCGTTCCTCATCACCAAGGGGAACGAGCCGACGCGCGAGCGTCTGCAGTCCGCCGAGGACCGCGAGCGGTTCGACGACACCACCAAGTGCATCCTGTGCGCCGCGTGCACCTCGTCGTGCCCGGTCTTCTGGAACGACGGCCAGTACTTCGGCCCGGCGGCGATCGTCAACGCGCACCGCTTCATCTTCGACTCGCGCGACGAGGGCGGCGAGCAACGGCTGGAGATCCTCAACGACCGTGATGGTGTGTGGCGTTGCCGCACCACCTTCAACTGCACGGACGCGTGCCCGCGTGGCATCGAGGTCACCAAGGCGATCCAGGAAGTGAAGCGCGCGCTGATCACGCGTCGCTTCTGACCCTTCCGCTACGCCAGTTGCACTGGAGGCCCCGCTTTTCCGCGCCAACGCCGCGGGAAGCGGGGCCTCTTGCTGCGTTCTTCGGGCCTTGACGGTACGGTCGTGCGGAACCGGACACCGGTTCGCCGCCCCCGGCGCAGCAAGGCGCGGGGCGCACAAGCTTGATCGAGAGCGGGGAACGTTGAGCGATCCGAATCCGTACGCGGACGACTCATACAAGTGGGGACCTCCCCAGCAGCCGGGCAATCCGCCTACCGTCCCGGACGCCCAGGGGTACGGCTACCCGGGCGCGGGCACGCCGGGCGCGGGCACGCCGTCGTACGGCTACCCGCAGCAGCTGCCCGACTCCGCGGCCCAGCCGGGCCCCGGTTACGGCTACCCGAACGCGAATCAGCCGGCCGTCCAGCAGCCCCTGCCCGGCTACGGTTTCCCGCCGCAGCAGGGCCCGGGGCCCGGCGGTGGTGCGCCGATGATGTCGTTCGGCGACATCACCGTCATGAACGACTCGATCGTGACGCCGTCCGGCACGATGCCCCTCAAGGGCGCGGTGTGGACGGCCACCGACATGTCACGCACCGAGGAGAGGATCCCGACGGTCGCGATCGTGCTCGCGATCATCTTCGCCCTGCTCTGCCTGATCGGGCTGCTCTTCCTCCTGATGAAGGAGAAGAGGACGACCGGTTTCATCCAGGTCTCGGTGACCAGCGGCGGCCGGCACCATTCGACGATGATCGCGGCGACGGGCCCGGAGACCTTCCAGATGGTGATGGCCCAGATCAACACGGCGCGTTCACTCAGCATCTGACGGTCAGTACGCGAGGGGCGGAACGGGGGCGGGGCCGGGCACCGGCAACGTCCCTCCCGGCGTTGCGGCGCAGGGCCGTTCAGGCAGCGCAGGCCTCGCCGGCACTCAGTCCCGCGGGGCGCCGTCCCGGTCCTCCGCGACGACCATGATGCGCCGCAACATGTCGTTGAGCAGGGTGCGTTCGTCCCGGTCGAGGACGCCGAGCAGCCGGTACTCCTCGTGGCCGAGGAAGTCCATCGCGCCGAGCCAGGTCGAGCGCCCCTCCTCGGTGAGTTCCACGTTGACCCGCCGCCGGTCCGTGGTCGACGGCGTACGGCGGACGAAGCCGCGCCGTTCGAGTGCGTCCAGCCGGCCGGTGACGGAGGCGGGGGCCAGGTCGAGGTCGGCGGCGAGCTCGGAGGGGGCCGCCCTCCCGCCGCGTCCGGCGAGCTTGTGGAGCGTGTCGAACTCCTGCCGGTCCAGATCGAAGTCGACCAGGGACTGTTCGCGTACCCGGCGCAGATGGACCGAGAGCTTCTTCATACGGGTCACCGCGCCCTCGACATCGGGATCGAGGTCGGGAAGCACAGGCTTCCACCGCTCCACGTGTCCGTCGGTCCAGTCGCTTCGCTCCATGAGGAAAGGGTACGCCCGGAGTTCCAGAATGCTTCGGTACCGAATATTTCGTTGGCGAATAGTTCGTTTCCGCAATAGATTCCTGCGCATGCCGCATCCCTTGCGCACGCGCGCTTTCCGCCTGCTCTTCGTCGGACGCACCCTCTCCCTCCTCGGCGACGCCGCCATTCCCACCGCACTCTCGCTCGCCGTCTATCTGGCCACCGGCTCGACCGCCGCCCTCGCCCTGGTCCTGGCGTGCGCGATGGTGCCCAAGCTGGTCCTGCTGCCGCTCGGCGGCGTTGTCGGCGACCGCTTCAACGCCCGTACGGTCGCGCTCGCCACCGACCTCGTACGGTGCGCGACCCAGCTCTTCGTCGGACTGGAGCTGCTCGGCGGCGCGCCGCAGCTGTGGCAGATCGCCGTCGCCGAGGCGATCGGCGGGGCGGCGAGCGCGTTCGCCATGCCGACCGTGTCGCCGTTGATCACCGGCACCGTGGAAGCTCCGGGACTGCTGCGTGCCAACGCCCTGATGGCCGTCGTGAACAGTGCGACCCGGGTGGCCGGTCCCGCCCTCGGGGGAACCCTGATCCTCACCGCGGGTCCGGGCTGGGCCTTCGTGCTGGACGGTGCGAGCTTCGCGGTGAGCGCCGCACTGCTGTCCGCCATCAAGGTCCGGCATGTGCCGATCCCGCGCCGATCGGTGATCAGCGATCTCAGAGAGGGCTGGGGCGAGGTCCGCAGCCGCGACTGGTACTGGACGAGCCTGATTGCCCACGCCGCCTGGAACGGTGCGGCGGCCGTGCTGATGACCCTGGGTCCGGCCCTCGCCGTACGGGATATGGGCGGCAAGGACGTCTGGATCGCCCTGCTCCAGACCGGTGCGATCGGCCTGCTGCTCGGCTCGCTGCTGGCCGGCCGCGCCCGCCCGCGCCGCCCGGTCCTCGTCGCCAACCTGGGACTCGCCACCTACGCGCTCCCGCTCGGCCTTCTCGCGGCGGGCGCGCCGGCTGTGCCGACCATCGCCGCGTACGGCATCGCGCAAGCAGGCCTCGGCTTCCTCGGTCCGGTCTGGAACACCTCGGTCCAGTCCGCGGTGCCCGCGCACGCCCTGGCCCGCGTGACCTCGTACGACTGGCTGCTCTCCCTCGCCGCGATGCCGCTCGGCTATGCCCTGGCCCCGCTCGCCGCCTCGGCCTGGGGGGCCGAAGTCCCCCTCGCCGTCGCCGCGGTGGCGGTCGGCGCAGCTTGTCTGGCAACCGCGGCAGTACCGGGCGTACGGCACTTCAGGGCACCGGCCACCGAGTCCGGGACTGCGGAGAAGGAGCACCCCGGAGTACCGGCTTGAACATGTTCAAATTCCGGTCTACAGTCCATGACAACAGCTTTTTGAACGCGTTCAAGGGAGGGTGGGGCATGGACCTCACTGTTGTCGCGTACGTCATCTACCTGCTGATCAGCGTGGCGCTCACCATCTGGGTCGCCCGCACACTGAGCCGTAACGGCAAGGTCTTCCTCGCCGACGTCCTGCACGGAAACGAAAAGCTCGCCGACGCCGTCAATCACCTGCTGGTGGTCGGCTTCTACCTGGTCAACCTGGGCTTCGTCACCCTCTACCTGAAGAACTCCGACGCGGTCGCCGACGCCCGCGGGCTCTTCGAGGCGCTCTCGGTGAAGGTCGGCGTCGTCCTGCTCGTCCTCGGAGTGATGCACCTCGGAAACGTCTATGTGCTCAACAAGATCCGCCGCCGCGGTCTGATGGAGCGCGAGCAGACCCCGCCCGTACCGCCGCAGGGCTGGACGGGCCCCACCGGCCAGGGCCCGTGGGCCGCACCCGCCACCGGCCGGTGACCGGACACATCACGGCACCGTTCGACGGGCGGCGGACGCCCGTCGAACGGCTCGCCGTGCTCTACGACGCGCAGTGCTCGCTCTGCGTCCATGTGCGTCACTGGCTGATGAAGCAGCGTCAGCTCGTCCCGCTCGATCTGGTCCCGGCGGCCTCCGAGGAGGCGCGGCGCCGCTTCCCCGGGATCGACCACGCCGGGACACTCTCCGAGATCACCGTGATCGGCGACCAGGGGCAGATCTACCGCGGGACCTCCGCCTGGATCGTCTGTCTCTGGGCACTGGCCGAACACCGGCCCAAGGCCCACTGGCTGGCCACCCCGGCGGGCCTGCCGTTCGCCCGGGCGTCGGTGCTCGCCGCCGCGAAGTACCGGTCGGTGACGGCCGCACCCTGCGGGGCCGGGGACGAGGCCTGCCAGGTCCCGGACCTCGAGAGCTAGAGGCACATCTCCCGGTCCGGGCGGATACCCTCGGGGGCGTGGTGAAGGAAGTGAAGGACGTGAAGGAAGTCAAGGCTCCCAAGAGCGAGCAGACCCGCACACTCATCCTCGAAACTGCGCTCCGGCTTTTCGAGGAACGCGGTTACGACAAGACGACGATGCGGGCCATCGCGCAGGAGGCCGGGGTTTCCGTCGGAAACGCCTATTACTACTTCGCCGGCAAGGAACACCTCGTCCAGGGCTTCTACGACCGGCTCGCCGCCGAGCACGAGGCGGCGGTGCAGCCGGTCCTGGCCGGCGACAAGGACCTGGCCGTACGCATCCGCGGGGTGCTGCTCAGCTGGCTCGACGTGGCCGAGCCGTACCACCGCTTCGCCGCCCAGTTCTTCAAGAACGCCGCCGACCCGGAAAGCCCCCTCTCCCCGTTCTCGAAGGAGTCGGTCGCGGCCCGGGAGGCGGCGATCTCCATTCATGAACGGTGTCTGGCCGGCTCCAGCACCAAGACCGACCCCGACATGGCGGAAGAGCTGCCGCAGTTGATGTGGCTGATACAGATGGGTCTGGTGCTGTTCTGGGTCTACGACCGGACGGAGGGCGCCGAGCGAAGCCGCCGTCTTGTCGAACGCACCGCCCCGATCGGCGCACGAGCGATCGCGCTCTCCCGATTCCGGGTGCTGCGACCGCTCGTGCGTCAGGTCTACGACGTACTGACGGAGTTCCTGCCCGGGACGGCCGAGCACCCCGCCGGGGATCCCGGAACTAGATCCAGTTGAGTTCCCACAGTCGCCAGATGCCCGTGCCGTCCGACAGGTACTGCGAGCCGGAGACATCTTTCGTGCTGACGACGTAGTCCTTCTTCTGCCACAGCGGTACGAGCGGCACGTCCTCGCCGACCAGCGCCTGAAGGTCCTTGAAGTCCCCCGCGGTGCGGCTGCGGTCGCTGAACTGCAGCGTGGCCGAGATCAGCTGGTCCATCTTCTTGCTGCTGTAGCCGTTGTGAAGGCTGGTGTCGCGGCCGACGAGCGGCTGGCTGAAGGTGTCGGGGTCCGGGTAGTCGGGCAGCCATCCGACGGTGTACGCGTCGTACTTGCCGGCCGCGTACCCCTTCTGGAACTCCTGCCATTCCACAGCCTTGACCGAGACCTTGAACAGTCCGTCCGCCTCCAGCTGGCGGCGCAGTTCGGCGGTCTCCTTCGTGTACGCGTCGTCGGCGCGATAGGCGAAGTTGATGTGCAGCGGTATCTGCACCCCGGCCTCCTGCATCAGCTTCTTGGCACGCGCCGGGTCGGGCGCCGGGTAGGCGTCGAAGAACGGCGTGCTGTGCCCGATGTAGCCCTGCGGGATCAGCGAGTAGAGCGCCTCGACGGTGCCCTTGTAGACGTCGGTCACCAGCGGCCCTCGGTCGATGATCGCCGCGATGGCCTGCCGCACCTTCTTGTTGGCGAGCGGGGCGCCGGGGCGCACGTTGAAGACCAGGTTGCGGATCTCGGCGCTGTCCGCCTCGGTGATGTGCATGTCGGGGTCGCCGGGGTTGAGGTCGGCGAGCGTGGCGGGCGGCAGCTGCCGGTGCGTCACATCGACCTGCCCGGACTTCCAGGCGGCCAGGAGGTCGTCCGACTGCTTGTAGTAGCGGATGCTGACCGGGACGCCGCTCTTCTTCAGTGCGCCCTTGTACTTGGGGTTCGGGACCAGCTGGGCCTCGGTGCCGGGCTCGTACGACTTCAGGATGTACGGCCC
Source organism: Streptomyces sp. NPDC005181 (assembly GCF_040608395.1). Classification (NCBI taxonomy): domain Bacteria; kingdom Bacillati; phylum Actinomycetota; class Actinomycetes; order Kitasatosporales; family Streptomycetaceae; genus Streptomyces; species Streptomyces sp. NPDC005181. Next base: position 25,653 of record NZ_JBEXID010000034.1, on the reverse strand, counting down.
CGAGCCGTCGACCGTGTTCCCGGTGCGGAGCTTGTCCGCCGGGTACTGGTCGCGGTCGACGATCGAACCGGCTCCGGTGGCGAGCTTCTGCGGGAAGGTCGCGTCACGCGAGGAGAGGTTGAAGGTGATCGTGCGGCCTTCGGACACCACGTTCTTCAGGCTGGGGAACAGCACCGAGGGGCCGACGTCCGTCTTGATCCTCATCATGCGCTCGATGGAGTACTCGGCATCGGCGGCGGTGACCTTCCGGCCGCTGGCGAAGGTCAGGTCGTCACGCAGCTTGCACTGGTACGTCTGCAGCTTCTGGCCGATGAACCCACAGCTCTCGGCGGCGTCCGGCTCGGGGACGATCGCCCCGGACTTGAACGTCATGAGCGACTGGTAGACGTTGCTGTACATCGCCCAGGAACCGGCGTCGTAGGCACCGGCCGGGTCGAGTGAGGTCACCTCGTCCGTCGTGCCGACCGTGATCGGATCGTTCTTCACCTCGTCCGACGGAAGCAACTGCCAGGCGACGACGCCTGCGATGACCAAAACCGCGAAAATCGCGAGAATCCGTAGCCGGATCGACCGCATTGCCGTGCTCTCCCTTACCAGCCCCACCTGGGCAGATGTGCTCAGAAACGCACATCACCGCATGCTCGACCTCAGCCAATCACACGATATTCACATCTGGAAGGGGAAATCCGCATCTCTTAGCCAATTCTTTGGCAGTTGAAACCTCCCACGGGCCGAACGGCCGAAAACTGCGGAGCCGCTGTGTGGTTGTGAAGGACAGCTGTGCATGCGGTCGTGCGACGCAGCGGTGCAGTCGTGCGGCGGCGCAGTGGTGAGGCTCCGTCCGCGATTACACCTGCCGGGAAGCGAGCTGCACGACGGTGATGTCGGAGGGCGCGCCGACCCGCACCGGCGGGCCCCAGGCGCCCGCGCCCCGCGAGACGTACAGCTGGGTGTCACCGTAGCGTTCGAGCCCGGCGACCGTGGGGTTGGCCAGTTCGGCGAGGTAGTTGCCCGGCCAGAGCTGGCCGCCGTGGGTGTGGCCCGAGAGCTGGAGATCCACCCCGTGCGCGACCGCCTCGTCGATGACGACGGGCTGGTGGGCAAGGAGGACGGCGGCGCGGGTACGGTCCCGGTCGCCGAGGGCGCGCTCGAAATCGGGGCCCTGCCCCTCGCTCTCCCCGGCAACGTCGTTGACCCCGGCCAGATCGAAGCCGTCGATCTCGACCCGCGCATTCTCCAGCGGGTGGAGCCCCAATTCCCTTACGTGGTCGACCCATTGGGCCGCCCCGGAGAAGTACTCGTGATTGCCGGTGACGAAGAACGCACCATGACGGGCGGTCAGCCGGGCCAGTGGTTCGGCGGCCGGGCCGAGGTCGGCGACGGTTCCGTCGACGAGGTCGCCGACGACCGCGATCAGATCGGGCTGGGTCCCGTTGATCGTGTCGACGATCCGCTGGGTGTGGGCACGGCCCAGGATCGGGCCGAGGTGGATGTCGCTGACGACGGCGATCCGGAAACCGTGCGCGGACCGGGGCAGCTTGGCGAGCGGGACGGTGACCCGCTTGACGCGCGGGCCTCGGAGCACACCGTACGTGCCGTAGCCGGCGGTACCGAGCCCTGCGACGGCGGCAGCGCCCCCGACGGCCCGTGCCACGAACAGCCGGCGGGACGGGTCGACCGCCGGCGAGGACGGGGCGGGAGCTTCGACGACGAGAGTGGCCGGGCCGGCAAGGGTCCCACTCGCGGGCGCTTCAGCCGGAGATGAATCCGTATCAGCCGCATCGTTCCCGGCAGCGGCAGCGGCCCTGCCGGCCCTGCCCTCACCCGTCGCGCGACGCACGAGCACCCGCCGCAGAACCGGCCGCACCACCTCACCGACCAGAAGAGCCATCGTCAGATACAGGAGCGCCGCCAGCCAGAGAAAGCCCGGCCAGGCCAGCGTCTGCTGCAGCCAGAACGGTGCGCCCGCACGCCCGGACACCAGGGCGCCGATGCTCAGCAGCGGCAGCAGCCAGGCCGCCACGGTGCCCGCCCGGCGCAGCGCACTGCCCGGCGCCGTCGTGTCACCGACAAAACGGCGCCACGCATAGCGGTGCACCCCGACCAGCAGCGCGAGGACCGCGACCGCCACCAGAACGAAGACCAGTGCCACTTGTGCTCCCACTCCGGTTCCGCACAACTGTGTTTCGTACGCCTATGTCCGGCCGCCGTGCGGCCGGTTATGCACGTTCGTGGCGCAGAGCCCTGAGTCCGCGCAACCCGATCACGCCGACCGCCGTCCCCAGAAGAAAGGACGTGATGGCGAGCAGCAGATGCACCCAGAAGTACGCAGTCGGGTCACCCGCGTCGTCGAAGGCAAGTCCACTGCCGTCTTTCCATAGATTCTTGGCGAAAGTGACCCAAATGCACCAGCTCCACACCCCGAAGGCGAGCAGGAACCAGGAGACGGGGCGGGTGAGCTTCATAAATCCAGTATCGCCACCGCGCTCCGGCCGGGACGCTCGGGGTCGGCTGTCCCGGCGGTCCGCTTGGCGGGTCCGGCGGTCCGCGTCCCTGTTCACATCATCAGCCTGTACGTTTCCGACCGTGCCTGCTCTGAAAAAGACCGCGTTGATGGTCACCTCTGCCGTCCTGCTGTCCACCTTTGTCGTCGGTCCCGCGTCGGCGGCCGACAAGGACACCACCGACGAACCGAAGCCGACCGCCCCGATGTCGAAGGTCGGCGGCGACCGGCTCGGCCGCGTCGGCACCCAGGTCGATCTGGGGTCGGGCGCCCCGGTGCTGCCGAAGGACCTCACCGGCCGGTCCTGGATCGTCGCGGACGCGGAGAGCGGCGCGGTGCTCGCCTCGCACAACTCGCACTGGCGGCTGCCCCCGGCGTCCACGCTCAAGATGCTGTTCGCGGACACGGTCATGGACGCGGCCGAGCTGCAGCCGAAGACCCTGAAGCACAAGGTGACGAACAAGGATCTCGCCGATGTCGGTGAGGGCAGCAGCCTGGTCGGCGTGAAGGAGCGCCAGACCTACACGGTCCACGACCTGTGGCTCGGCGTCTTCCTGCGCTCCGGCAACGACGCGGTGCACGTGCTGTCCTCGATGTACGGCGGCGTCCCCAAGACCGTCGCCGCCATGCAGGACCGCGCCGAGGAGTTGCAGGCCCTCGACACGCACGTCGTGTCGCCCGACGGCTACGACGCCCCCCACCAGGTCTCCAGCGCGTACGACCTCACCCTGTTCGCCCGCAGCGGGCTGCAGAAGGAGGACTTCCGCGAGTACTGCTCGACGGCCACGGCCGACTTCCCCGGCGAGAAGAAGGACGGCAAGAAGCGCGAGACCTTCCAGATCCAGAACACCAACCGGCTGCTCACCGGCGACGTCGGCGTCGAGCCGTACAAGGGCATCGCAGGCGTCAAGAACGGCTACACCACTCACGCGGGCAACACCTTCACCGGTGTTGCCGAGCGCAACGGCAAGGTGTTGCTCGTCACCGTCATGAACCCGTCGTCCGACGAGAGGCACGCCGTCTACAAGGAGGCCGCGAGCCTGCTCGACTGGGGCTTCGACGCGGCCGGCAAGGTGACCCCGGTCGGCGAACTGGTCCCCCCGAAGTCCGCGCAGACCGGAACCGGCAAGGGCATGGAATCGGGCAGCGGACAGAGCACTGCGGGCGCGAACGGCGCGGCGAACAAGGGCAAGCACGGTTCGGACACCACCAGGGCGGCCGCGGCCGGCGCGGGCTCCAGCGGGGTAGGGATCGCGCTCGGGATCGTCGGCGGGGTCCTGGCGCTGCTGGCCGGCGGGGTGTTCCTGGTCAACCGGCGCTGGCCGCTGCCGGACCTGGTGCGCCGCCTTCCTCGCCGCTGACGTCCGCGGCGCCCTCCTTCGTCTGCCGCCTGCTCGGCGTCGCCGTCCAGGCGGCGCAGAACAGCAGAAGTTTCGCGGTGAAGTTGATCCACAGCAGTAGAGCGATCGGCACGCCGAAGGCGCCGTACATACTCTTCGACGCGACGCTTTTCATATAGCTGCCGAGCAGCAGCTTGAGGAGTTCGAAGCCGATCGCGCCGATCACCGCGGCCGTCACCAGCCTGCGGTGCGGCGGCTTGACGCCGGGCAGCAGCGTCAGCAGATAGAGCAGCAGCAGGAAGTCGGCCAAGGCCGCCACCACCAGGGCGGCGACCTGCAGCAGCACCCCGCCGGCCCCCCGGTCGGAGATGCCCACCAGTCGGGCGGTCCAGCCGACCGCGGTGGAGCCGGCCGTGGAGGCGGCGAGGGTGACGAGCGCCGCTCCGCCGAGGCCGACCAGCAGTCCGGCGTCCTTGAGCTTACGGACGACCGGATTGCCCTCGTCCACATCGTCCATCTCCCAGACCGCGCGCAGACAGTCGCGCATCGCACCGATCCAGCCGACACCGGTGAAGAGCAGCAGCACACCGGCGACCAGCCCGACCGTGCCCGCGTGGTCCACCAGGCCGGCGATGCCGAGCTGGTCGGAGATGCCGGGCACCTGCTCGGCGACCTTGTCCTCGATCTTGTTCAGCTGCTCGGTGGAGAGCATCGCGGCGCCGATCGCCGCGGCGACCGCGATCAGCGGGAAGAGCGCCAGGAAGCTGATGAAGGTGATCGCTGCGGCGAGCCTGGTCCAGTGGACCCGGTCGAGCCTTTCGTACGAGCGCCACGCATGCGTCGTCATCAGCCGGGAGACGAGCGGTCCGATGACGGGGAATTTCTTCAGCCAGTCCATGTCGTGCGCGTACCCTCCTGGGCGCGAAAAACCGGTGTGCGGTCCCCACCGCACTCTTCTGGTCGGCTGCGGGAGTTTTGCCTCCCGAACGGATGACACTCTTTCAATCACCCATTTCGGTGAGTGTTGTAACAAATCCCTCAAAGGTGTTTTCTCGGGCGATACGGTCACCACCATGTCCGTCGACACCGTGTCCCTGACCGGCTGGGGCCGTACCGCCCCGACGACCGCGCTGCGGTTCCGCCCCCGTACGCACGAGGAGGCGGCGGTCGCGGTACGCGGCTGCGGACCCCGTGGTTCCATCGCCCGCGGCCTCGGCCGGGCCTACGGCGACGCGGCGCAGAACGCGGGCGGCTCGGTACTCGACATGACCGCGCTGAACCGGATCCGCAGCATCGACGCCACGGCCGGCCTGGTGGTGTGCGACGCGGGCGTGAGCCTGCACCGGCTGATGGAAGTGCTGCTGCCGCTCGGCTGGTTCGTACCGGTGCCCCCCGGGACCCGATACGTCACCGTGGGCGGCGCGATCGGCGCCGACATCCACGGCAGGAACCAGCACGTCTCCGGCTCCTTCTCCCGACACGTACGGGACATGGAGCTGCTGACCGCCGACGGCACGATCCGGACGGTCCGGCCCGGCACCGACCTCTTCGACGCGACCGCGGGCGGCCTGGGACTGACCGGAGTGATCCTCTCTGCCACGCTCCGGTTCCACCCCGTCGCGACGTCGCTGATGTCGGTCGACACCGAACGGACCGTCGATCTGGACGACTTGATGGCCCGGCTCACCGCCTCCGACCACCGCTACCGCTACTCGGCCGCCTGGATCGACCTCCTCGCCCGCGGCCGGGCGACCGGGCGCTCCGTACTCACCCGCGGGGAGCACGCACCCCTGCATGTGCTCCCGGCGCGCGACCGGCGCACACCGCTCATGTTCCGCCCTGGCCGGCTGCCTGCGGCGCCCGCGTTCCTACCGGACGGGCTGCTCGGCCGTACCTCCGTCGCCCTGTTCAACGAGCTCTGGTACCGCAGAGCCCCCAGATTCCGCACCGGTGAACTCCAGAAGCTCTCCACGTACTTCCACCTGCTGGACGCCGTACCGCACTGGAACCGGGTCTACGGCCGCGGCGGCTTCGTGCGGTACCAGTTCGTCGTCGGACACGGGCAGGAGGAGGCGCTGCGCCGGATCGTCCGGCGGATCTCGCAGCGGCGCTGCCCGTCGTTCCTCGCCGTGCTCAAGCGGTTCGGGCACGGCGATCCGGGCTGGCTGTCGTTCCCGATGCCGGGCTGGATGCTCGCCCTCGATCTGCCTGCCGCCCTGCCGGGCCTGGCCCGCTTCCTCGACGGGCTGGACGAGGAGGTGGCGGCGGCCGGCGGACGTGTCTGCCTGGCGAAGGACTCCCGGCTGCGCCCCGAGACGCTGGCCGCTATGTATCCGCGGCTGCCCGAATTCCGGGCGCTGCGCGCCGAACTGGACCCGAACCGGGCGTTCCGCTCGGATCTCTCCCGCCGCCTTGCGCTCTGAGTCCACGTCACGCCCGCCGGCTCCCTTCCCCCTTCCTCTCTCCCCAACTCTCTGTCCGTTGCTTCCGCTAGGAGTGTTTTCGTGAAGGACGCCTTCGGTGCCCCGCAGTCCCTGCTCGTGCTCGGTGGCACGTCCCAGATCGGGCTGGCGACCGCGCGCCGCCTGATCGCCCGCCGCACCCGCACGGTCTGGCTGGCCGGACGCCCCTCGCCCGGACTGGAGTCGGCCGCAGCGGAACTGCGCGCCCTGGGCGCATACGTCCGTACAGTCGACTTCGACGCCCTCGACTCCGAATCCCACGAGACCGCCCTCGGCAAGATCTTCACCGAGGGCGACATCGACATGGTGCTGCTCGCATTCGGCATCCTCGGGGACCAGGAGCGCGACGAGGAGGAGCCGCTCTCCGCGGTACGGGTCGCCCAGACCAACTACACGGGGGCCGTCTCCGCCGGTCTGGTGTGCGCCGGCGCACTCCAGGAGCAGGGCCACGGATCGCTGGTGGTGCTGTCCTCGGTGGCGGGCGAACGGGCCCGCCGCGCCGACTTCATCTACGGATCGAGCAAGGCGGGACTGGACGCGTTCGCCCAGGGACTGGGCGACGCTCTGCACGGCACCGGGGTGCATGTGATGGTCGTACGCCCCGGCTTCGTACGGTCGAAGATGACGGCGGGGATGGCCGAGGCGCCGCTCGCGACGACCCCGGAGGCGGTCGCGGACGCGATCCTGACGGGACTGCGGCGGCGTTCGGAGACGGTGTGGGTACCGGGGGCGCTGCGGGTCGTGATGTCGGCGCTGCGCCATGTGCCGCGGCCGCTCTTCCGGCGGCTTCCGGTCTGAGCGGCGCGGTTACGGAGCCCGGCAGACCTCGGCAGCACGGTCGGCCGGCGCCGGTGGCCTCAGGGCTGCAGGGACGGCTCGTCCACGGAGCTGCCGCCCTGTGCCGGCACCGCGGGAGCAGAGCCCTCGGCCCCGAACGGAAACTCGTTGATCTTGCGCCAGACGGCGTCCGGACCCTGCTCGTACAGCGCGAAGGAACCGCAGGTCCAGGACGCCTCGTAGTCGGAGAGCTCCGCGTACGCCCGGTCCATCGCCTCCTCGGCGATGTCGTGCGCCACGGTCACGTGCGGGTGGTACGGGAACTGCAGGTCGCGCCTCAGCGGGCCGGACGCGTCCCGCACCCGCTTCTGCAGCCAGGCACACGCCGACGCACCCTCGACGACCTGGACGTAGACGACCGGAGACAGTGGCCGGAAGGTCCCCGTCCCGGACAGCCGCATCGGAAAGGGGCGGCCGCCGGTCGCGATCGCGGCGAGATGCCGTTCGACCGCGGGCAGGTCGGCCGCCTCGGCCTCGGTCGGCGGGAGAAGGGTGACGTGGGTGGGAATGCCGTATGCGGCAGGGTCCCCGAAGCTCGCGCGCCGCTCCTGGAGCAGGCTGCCGTAGGGCTCCGGGACCGCGATCGAAACGCCGAGCGTTACGGTCCCCACGTCGTTCTCCTCAATCTTCGAAGGTCGATGGCCGGCTTCACGCCGTCACCGGAGTCGGTTACCCCTCGCCAGTGTGCCGCCTGCGGCCACGGTCCCGCCAGGGTCCTTGGACTCAGTGCTTCGCGGGCAGAAAGCCCATCCGGTCGTAGGTCAGCGCCAGGGTCTCGGCGGCCACGGCCCGGGCTTTCTCCGCGCCCTTGGCCAGGATCGAGTCCAGCGACTCCGGGTCGTCAAGATATTCCTGGGTGCGGGTCCGGAACGGTGTGACGAACTCGACCATGACCTCTGCGAGGTCGGTCTTCAACGCACCGTAGCCCTTGCCCTCGTACTTCTGCTCCAGATCCGCGACAGCGGTTCCGGTGAGGGTGGAATAGATGGTCAGGAGGTTGCTGACGCCCGGCTTGTTCGCGATGTCGTACCGGATGACCGTGTCCGTGTCGGTGACCGCGCTCTTGACCTTCTTGGCCGTGGTCTTCGGCTCGTCGAGGAGGTTGATCAGCCCCTTCGGGGTGGCCGCCGACTTGCTCATCTTCGACGACGGGTCCTGAAGGTCGAAGATCTTCGCCGTCTCCTTGAGGATGTACGGGTCCGGGATGGTGAAGGTCGCACCGAACCGGCCGTTGAAGCGCTCGGCGAGGTCGCGGGTGAGCTCGATGTGCTGGCGCTGGTCCTCACCGACCGGGACCTGGTTGGCCTGGTACAGCAGGATGTCCGCGACCTGGAGGACCGGATAGGTGAAGAGGCCGACGGTGGCCCGGTCGGCGCCCTGCTTTGCGGACTTGTCCTTGAACTGCGTCATCCGGGATGCCTCGCCGAAGCCGGTGAGACAGTTCATCACCCAGCCGAGCTGGGCGTGCTCGGGGACATGGCTCTGGACAAAGAGTGTGCAGCGCTCCGGGTCGAGTCCGGCGGCGAGCAGCTGGGCGGCGGCGAGCCGGGTGTTCGCGCGCAGCTCGGCGGGGTCCTGCGGAACGGTGATCGCATGCAGGTCCACGACCATGTAAAAGGCGTCGTGGGACTCCTGCAGCGCCACCCACTGGCGGACCGCACCGAGGTAGTTGCCGAGGTGGAACGAGCCTGCGGTGGGCTGGATTCCGGAGAGCACGCGAGGGCGTTCAGAGGCCATAAAAGTCATTGTCTCAGGTACGGAACCGATCTCCGGCAGCCGGTGTATGAAAGGTGTGAGGACGCAGGAGGGGGCCCTCCACAGGGGCCGGGAGGGGGGTCGTGCCGTCGACGACGGGGGTGCGGACCGCGCTCTCGGGCGTGCCGAGGGGCAGGTCGAGGGGCAGGTCGAGGGGCGGGCCGGGCAGCAGGCCGGGACTCGGGCCGAGACGGCGGCAGGAGCGCCGGCCGAGGGCGAGGCGGCGGTAATCGCTCGTGTGCGCGCCGGGGAGGCAGAGGCATACGCGCAGCTGGTGCGCGCCCACACGGGCGTCGCCCTGCGGGCCGCGGTCGCCTTCGGAGCGGGGGCCGATGCGGAGGATGTGGTGCAGTCCGCGTTCTTCAAGGCGTACCAGTCGCTGGGCCGCTTCCGGGAGGGGTCGGCGTTCCGGCCATGGCTGCTGCGGATCGTGGTGAATGAGACGAGGAACACAGTCCGTTCGGCGGGCCGGGCGCGGGCGGTGGCCGGGCGCGAGGCGATATTGCGAGGCACCGATCCGGTGATACCGGAGTCGGCGGATCCGGCGGTGGCGGCGCTCGCGGAGGAGCGGCGGACGTTGCTGACAGCCGCGCTCGACGGGCTGAGCGAGGAGCACCGTCGCGTCGTCACGTACCGCTACCTGCTGGAGATGGACGAGGCGGAGACGGCACAGGCGCTGGGCTGGCCACGGGGGACGGTGAAGTCCCGGCTGAACCGCGCGCTGAAAAAGCTGGAGAAGAAGCTCGGGACGTCTGCGGGCGGTCGAGGGGCGGACAGGCGAGGGGCGGAAGGGGGTGAGGGGCATGAGTGACGCGGACCGGGGGCGTGGCGGTGACCGGGCGCGCCTGCGAGCGGAGCTGCTGGCGCTGGGACGCGGGATGGATGTGCCGGCGCGGGATCCGGAGGGCGACGGGCTGACGATGGCGGAGCGGGTGCTGGCGCAGATCGTCGCGGAGAAGGTCCCGGTGCCGGTGCCCGTTCCTCCGGGGCGGCTGGAGCGGGCCGGGGCGTGGGTGCGGGGGCGGGCCCGCCTGCTGGCCGCGGCCCTCTCAGGGATCCTGGTCCTGCTGGTGCTGACGCCGCCGGTGCGGGCGGCGGTCGCGGACTGGTTCGACTTCGGCGGGGTCGAGGTGCGGTACGACCCGTCCGCGCCGGCCCCCGAGCGGCCGGGCGCGCCCGTTCCGGGCTGTGACACCTCGGTGACGCTGTCGGAGGCGGCGCGGCGGTCGGGCTTCCGGCCGGTCGTGCCGTCGGCGCTCGGCGCACCGGAGGCGGTGGCCGTGACGGGACTGCCCGACGGCCGGTCCATGGTCACTCTGTGCTGGCAAGAGGACGGGCGGACGGTACGGCTCGACGAGTTCCTGTCGAGACTCGATCCGTACTTCATGAAGCAGGTGCGGGAGCAGCCGGAGTGGCTGAAGATCGACAACGGCCACGGCGGCCGGGGGGACGGACTGTGGTTCGCCCGGCTGCATGTGCTGCGCTTCGGCATGGTCGACGGGGACGGCACCCGGTGGACGCGGTCCCAGCGAACAGCTGGGCCCACCCTGCTGTGGGTCAAGAACGATCGGCTGACACTGCGGCTGGAGGGCGTGGATGCGCGGGAGCGGGCCCGCGCGATTGCCGGGTCCACGCTAGGACGGGCCGGGGACCGGTAGGCCGGAGACCGGTACGCCGGGGAACAGTCGCCGGGGATTGGTGGGCCCCGAGCGGAACCGGCGGGGCTTGAGCGGTGTACCAGAGGTGACGCGGTACGGACGGGCCGTACCGGACAGTGCGACAGTGCAAGGGGGACGGCCATGCGAAAGCCAGAGGACCTGAACACGCGACGACCGCGGGTGCGTGCCGTGCGACAACGACAGGGGGGCCGGTTCAGGCGGCAGCCGCGGGCCCTGTTCCTACGGTGGTCGGCTGTGCTGGCCGCGGTGTGGGGGCTGAGTCTCTGCCTCGCGCCGAATGCGGTGGCAGGCGGATCGACGACCGTGCTCGTCTCTTCGCCCGACAGCGGGGAGGCGACCGCACTCTCCGTCTCGGATCCGAGGTACGCCGAGCTGGAGACCTTGCTGGGTCCGGCCGGAAAGGGCGCCAAGCAGCGGCCGCAGAGCATGGACGGGGCGATGGGGACCCGGCAGATCAATGTGACCTGGATGGTTCTGGATCTGGAGCCGATGCGGACCGACCGCGTCTTCCCGGGCGACGATCCGGACACCGTATGGATACACACGGCCTCCGAGGTCCCCTATACCTACCGCGGGTACTGGCACCGGGCGAAGAATCCGGCGGCGCTGGTCAAGCTGTTCACGGAGCTCGGGCTGATGAGGAAGAGGACCAACGAGGACGCGTACGCGAGGTTGTTCCCGCAGGCCTGGGAGAACAAGAAGGCGTCCGCCCCGACGGACCCGTTGGCCGGCCTCGCATCGGAACCGGAGACTTCCTCGTCCGCTCCTCCGTCGGCTTCTGCGGACACCGCCAGGGCCGCCGGCTCCGCCGACCGCTTCGACGGCGTGTGGTGGGCCGTACCCGGGGTGGTGGCGGGGGCGGCGCTCGCTCTGGCCCTGCGGCCCCTGGCAGTCCGCCGGGGTGGTGGCGGGGATGGCGGAGGCCGGGGCGGCCGCGACACCGGCCCACGTCAGGAGCTCCTGGACCTCTGACTGCGCAATCTCACGGGCGCGCCGTGGATTGAAGGTTTCCTCCCCGGAGATCCGACCGACGATACAAAGTGGGCACCACCCCCGCCCACGCCGCACGACGAACGGAGATCCCGTGTCGACCACGGAAACTGCCATCGCCTCCGCCGAGGCGCACAGCGCGCACAACTACCATCCGCTTCCGGTCGTCGTCGCCTCGGCGGAAGGCGCCTGGATGACCGATGTCGAGGGCCGGCGCTATCTCGACATGCTCGCGGGCTACTCGGCGCTCAACTTCGGCCATGGCAACCGGCGCCTGATCGAGGCGGCCAAGGCACAGCTGGACCGGGTGACCCTGACCTCGCGTGCCTTCCATCACGACCGGTTCGCCGACTTCTGTACGCAGCTCGCCGAGTTGTGCGGCATGGAGATGGTGCTGCCCATGAACACCGGGGCGGAGGCCGTGGAGACCGCGGTGAAGACCGCCCGCAAGTGGGGATACCGGGTGAAGGGCGTCCCGGACGGCATGGCGAAGATCATCGTCGCGTCGAACAACTTCCACGGCCGGACGACGACCATCATCAGTTTCTCCACGGACCAGGAGGCGCGGACGGACTTCGGCCCGTACACGCCGGGGTTCGAGATCGTGCCGTACGGGGACCTGACCGCGCTGCGTGCGGCGATGACGGACAACACCGTGGCGGTGCTTCTGGAGCCGATCCAGGGCGAGGCAGGGGTCCTGGTGCCACCGCCTGGCTACCTCCCCCGGGTGCGCGAGCTGACCCGCGAGCGCGACGTGCTCTTCATCGCGGACGAGATCCAGTCGGGTCTGGGCCGGACGGGCAAGACCTTCGCCTGCGAGCACGAAGGCGTCGTGCCGGACATGTATGTGCTCGGCAAGGCGCTGGGCGGCGGCGTGGTGCCGGTGTCGGCCGTGGTCTCGTCGGCCGCGGTGCTCGGGGTGTACCGGCCGGGTGAACATGGCTCGACGTTCGGCGGCAACCCTCTTGCCTGTGCGGTCGCACTGGAGGTCATCGCGATGCTGCGGACCGGCGAGTTCCAGCAGCGGGCCGCGGAGTTGGGCGACCACCTCCACCAGGAGCTGGGCCTGCTGGTGGGTGGCGGCGCGGTGGAGACGGTGCGGGGCCGCGGGCTGTGGGCGGGAGTCGACATCGCCCCGAGTCATGGCACGGGCCGGGAGATCTCCGAGAAGCTGATGGACCGCCGGGTGCTGGTGAAGGACACGCATGGTTCGACGATCCGGATCGCCCCGCCCCTGGTGATCAGCAAGGAGGACCTGGACTGGGGCCTGGAACAACTGCGCGAAGTACTGCGCGGCTGACGGTGCCGGGCGGGTGGGGCCGGGCCGGTGGGGGCCGGGTCGACGGGCCCCACCGGTGTCGCTAAAGGATGACGTGGGGCAGGAAGCGTGCGTACTCGTCCGTGACCAGCCCCGCTGATTCCCGGATGCCGAGCCCCGCGGACTCGTCCTCGACGATCCAGGCGCCCAGCACGACCCGGTTGCCGTCGAAGTCCGGCAGCGGGGCCAGCTCCTGGTAGCAGCACGGCTCGTCCCGTATCACCACGGGGCTTCCCGGCTCATGGATCGTGACGCCGGCGCCCTCACGGCCGAGCAGCGGCTTGGCGACATAGCCGATGCCACCGCCGCCGTTCCCGTCCCCGTCCCCGGCCAGTTCGCGGGGACCGTCGAGATAGGAGGGCAGCAGATTCGGGTGTCCCGGATAGAGCTCCCAGAGAATGGCCAGCAGCGCCTTGTTGGAGAGGAGCATCTTCCAGGCGGGCTCGATCCAGCAGGTGGTGCCCGTGCCGCCACCGTTGTCGAGGGTGTCCAGGACATGGGGGCCGAAGCGGTCGCTCGCCAGCCACTCCCACGGGTAGAGCTTGAAGCAGCTGCGGATGAAGCGGAGCCGATCGTCGACGAACCGTCCGGTCAGCCGGTCCCAGCCGATCCTTTCCACGGAGAGCGCCTCCGTGTCGATCCCGGCCTGTTCGGCGGTCTCACGGAGATACGCGACCGTCATCAGGTCCTCGCCGAGTTCGTCCCCCTCGGAGTGGGCGAAGTGCAGCGGTCCCGGTGGCAGCAGTGCGGCCTGCCGCTTCCATGCCGCGACAAGACGTTCATGAAGGGAGTTCCACTGGTCGGCGTCCGGGAAGCGGTCCTCCATCCAGAACCACTGGACGCTGGCCGCCTCCACGAGTGAGGTGGGGGTGTCGGCGTTGTACTCCAGCATCTTCGCCGGGCCGGTTCCGTCGTAGCGCAGGTCGAACCGGCCGTAAAGGGACGGAAGTTCAGCTCGGCGCCGCCAGGACTCGGCGATCAGAGCGGTCAGTCGCCGGTCGGTGATGCCGAGGTCGGCGAAGCGGTCCTGCTCGACGATGTGCGCGGCGGCGGCCAGGCACATCGTGTGCAGTTCCTCTACCACGTCCTCCAGCGCCTCGACCTCGGGCAGCGAAAAGACGTAGTACGCGCTCTCGTCCCAGTAGGGGCGCAGCGATCCGTCCGGGTAGCGGGTCAGCGGATAGACGATCCCCTGCTCCTCGACGGTCTCCTGCCAACCGGGGCGCGGTTCGGTGGTGCGGCGTTCCATGACCGGTCAGCCGCCGCCCGTACCGGAGCAGCCGAAGCCGCCGCGGTCGACGGCGGACTTGTCGAAACTGCCACCCTGGACCTTGCTGCCACTGGAGCTGCCGCCGTAGTAGTAATCGCCCTTGCCGCTGCTGCTCTTGCACTCGTAACTCGGCAGCTTGGAGTGGGTCACCGGGTCCACACACCGCTTGTCCGGGTCCGATCCACACGAGGTGATCGTCGCCGCGAGAACCCCCATGGAGCCGAGCACCACCGTGCTCGACCTCACCCTGCGCTTGGCCATGCTTCCGTCTCCCCCATCGTTCCGTTCAAGCCATTGGACCGTCCGTCAGATTAGATGGCCGCCCGGGAGGGCGGGAACCGGGTGCGGTGCAGACCGCCCCCGCAGAGTCCGCATGTGCTCTTTGGGATGATCTGCGCGCTCGGTTCCGAGGGATGCTCGCGGTGGAGCGCTCGAATGCCGACGGCCGGGCGCGCGGACGGCGGGCGCGGTCGAGGGCGTCGGTTGCGGTACCGGTTGCTACGGCAGTACGCGGCAGAGTGCATCCAGGGCGCCGGCCCAGGCGCTGTCGGTCGGGGAGCCGTAGCCGAGGACCAGGGCGTCGCCGCCCGGCTCCGCGTCCGCGTGCCGGAAGCGGTCCAGGCCCTCCAGGGCCAGCCCCTGCCAGGCAGCGGCCTGGATCACCGATCGTTCGGTGCCCTCGGGGAGTTCGAGCACGGCGTGCAGTCCGGCAGCGATCCCGCTGATGCGCAGTGCGGGGGCCTGTTCGGCGAGCGCCGCGACGAGCTGGTCGCGGCGGCGCCGGTAGCGCAGCCGCATCGAGCGCACATGGCGGTCGTACGCACCGGACTCGATGAACTCCGCGAGCGTCAGCTGGTCCAGTGCGCTCGACACCCAGTCGACCTGCCCCTTGGCCTCGGCCACCTCGCCCACCAGTCCCTGTGGCGGGACCATCCAGGCCAGCCGCAGCCCCGGCGCCAGGGACTTGCTGGACGTTCCCAGGTAGACGACCCGTTCCGGGTCGAGGCCCTGCAGGGCACCGACCGGTTGCCGGTCGTAGCGGAACTCCCCGTCGTAGTCGTCCTCCAGGATCAGCCCGCCCGCACTCCGCGCCCAGTCGACCGCCGCGGCCCGCCGGTCGGGATGGAGCGGCACCCCCGTCGGGAACTGGTGCGCGGGCGTCATCAGCACCGCACCCACCCCGCGCATCCCGGCCAGCTCCCCGGTCCGGGAGCCGAGTCCGTCGAGCGGCACGCAGGGCGTGCGCAGTCCGGCGTCCGCGAGCAGGTTCCAGTGCACATCCAGTCCGTACGACTCGACGGCCACCTCCCGCACCCGCCGCTGCCGCAACACCTTCCCCAGCAGCATCAAGCCATGCAGGAAGCCGGAACAGATCACGATCCGTTCCGGGTCGGCGTACACCCCGCGCGCCCGCGCCAGATAGTCGGCCAGTACGGTGCGCAGCTCGATGCGCCCGCGCGGATCGCCGTACCCGAAGGCGTCGTTGGGCGCGGCGGTCAGGGCGCGCCGGGCCGCCTTGAGCCAGTCGGCGCGCGGAAACGTAGACAGGTCGGGCGCGCCGGGCATCAGGCTGTAGGCGGGCCCTCGCCGCACCGGCCGGGAGCGCGGCGCCGTCGTGGCCGCCCGGCGCGGCTCGGCGCGCTGCGCCACCCTGGTGCCGGAACCCTGCCGGGCGGTGAGCCAGCCCTCGGCGACCAGTTCGGCGTAGGCGTCGGCCACGGTGTTCCGGGCGATTCCCAGGTCGGCGGCGAGCGTACGGGACGACGGCAGCCGGGTCCCGGGCGTCAGCCGCCCGGTCCGTACGGCCTCCCGCAGCGCGTCCATCAGTCCGGCCCGCAGCCCCGCCGCGCCGGTCGGGTCGATATGCAGGTCGGCCCCGAAAGTGGCCCAGGAATCCGTCATGGAAATGGACCATACCCGTGCGCCATCCACGCCGTACGGTTGTATCCATGACGACGAACGAGCACACCCACCCCACCTCCGACTACGCCCCCGAGCACAGCCCCCGCCTGAACTGGGCCCAGCTCGCCCCCGAGGTCTACAAGGCCATGGTCCGGCTGGACGCGGCGTCCCGTAAGGGCCTCGACCCGGTCCTCCTCGAGCTGGTGAAGATCCGCAGCTCCCAGCTCAACCACTGCGCGTTCTGCCTCGACATGCACACCAAGGACGCGCTCGCGGCGGGCGAGTCCGTCGAGCGGATCATCCAGCTCAGCGCGTGGGAGGAGTCGCAGCACTTCTACACGGAGAAGGAGATCGCGGCGATCGAGCTGACGGAGGCCGTGACGGTCCTGACCGACGGTTTCGTACCGGACGAGGTGTACGAGAAGGCCGCGAAGCACTTCGAGGAGGCCGAGCTGGCCCAGCTGATCGCCGCCATCACGGTGATCAACGCCTGGAACCGGTTCGGCGTGACCACCCGTATGGTCCCCGGTCACTACACTCCCGGCGAGATCAAGCACTGACCCGGATCGAGCAGCGCCTCCGCCCCGCCCCTCCCAGGAGCCCCGCGATGACCGTCTCCGCCTTCCGCGCGCTGCACCACGGCCGCACCTCCGGCGACCCGCTGGTCCTCCCCGGCCCGTGGGACGCCGCGAGCGCGCGGGTCTTCGCCGACGCGGGCTTCCCGGCGCTCGCCGCACCGAGCGCCGGGGTCGCGGCCTCGGTCGGGTACAAGGACGGGGCGACGCCCGCCGCCGAGATGTTCGCGGCCGTGGCCCGGATCGTGCGCGCTGTTTCCGTACCCGTATCGGCGGACATCGAGGCCGGTTACGGGCTGCCGCCGAAGGAGCTCGTGGAGCGGCTCCTCGACACCGGTGCGGTCGGCTGCAATCTGGAGGACTCGGCGGACGGCGCCCTCCTCGATCCGCAGGAACAGGCCGACCGGCTGGCACAGGTACGGGCAGCAGCGGGCGAGCGCCTCTTCATCAACGCCCGCGTCGATACGTACGTACGCGGCGTCCCGGACGGCACCGACCCGGAGACGGAGACGATCGCCCGCGCCCGGCTGTATGCGGCAGCCGGTGCGGACTGCATCTACCCGATCGCCGCACCGCCCGAGTCCCTTCCCCGCCTGGCCGCCGCCGTCCCGGCCCCGCTCAACGTCTTCGCCGTGCCGGACGGCCCGACCCCGCGCCGCCTCGGCGAACTGGGCGCCACCCGGATCACGTTCGGCCCCGGCCTGCAGCTCCAGGCCATGGCAGCCGTTCGCGAGATCGCCGACCGGCTGCACGCGCTGTAGCCTCCCGCCGCCCGCGCACCGAGGTCCGCCAGGCCCTAGCCGTGGGCCCGCCTGCCGCCGAAGGCAGCCAGGGTCCGTTCCAGCATGGGCATGGCCCGCACCACGTTGCGGGAGCGGATCAGGGCGTCCCAGGCGGGTTCGAACTTCTTCCAGCCGCCCGCGTACGCCAGGTGCCTCAGCCGCTCGTGCGTGCCCGGCTGGACGGCCGCGCCGCGCCAGATGTTCGACCAGCGGTAGAAGTCCCGGTACGCACGCCAATAGCCGTCCTCCAGCTGACGCGAGGTCATCCCCTTCGGACGGTGGACGACATGGCGGGTGTCGTAGAGATCCCAGTCGCGGTGGACGATCCGGTCCTCGGCCTCCATCTGCTTCCACAGCCCGGTGGACGGGTACGGCGTCATGATGTGAAAGGTGGCCGTCTCGATGCCCTGCTCGACGGCCCACTCCACCGTCCGGTCGAATACGTCCGGGCCGTCGTGGTCGAGGCCGAAGACAAAACTGGCGTTGACCATGACACCGGCGTCATGGAGCCGGCGGACGGCGGCCGCGTAGTCCTTGCCGATGTTCTGGTCCTTGCGGCGTTCGGCGAGGTTCGCGCTGTTGACGGTCTCGAAGCCGACAAACAGGCTGCGCAGCCCCGCGTCCACGGCCCGCTCCAGCAGATCCGGCTGGAGGACGGACTTCACGGTGCCGGCCGCCTGCCAGAGCCGCCCCATTCCGGCCATCCCGTCGAAGAGTGCCTCGGCGAAGCGCCGGTTGCCGAGCAGATGATCGTCGAGGAAGTACAGATGCTTGCCGGGCAGCCGCTCGATCTCGACGAGGGCGTCGTCCACGGCCTGGGTGTAGAAGGACTTGCCGCCCTCGTGTCCGCAGTTCCCATCCACTGCCGTTCCCGCCCACGGCCCTGTGCGAACGCAGCCGCCCCCGGCAGCGACTGCTGCCGGGGGCGGTGAGGTACGTGCCCGGAGGCGTACGGATCAGATCAGACCGAGCTCGCGAACCGCGTCGCGCTCCTCGGCGAGCTCCTGCACCGACGCGTCGATGCGCGTGCGGGAGAACTCGTTGATGTCCAGGCCCTGGACGATCTCGTACCTGCCGTCCTTCGTGGTGACCGGGAAGGACGAGATGAGGCCCTCGGGCACACCGTAGGAGCCGTCCGACGGGATACCCATCGAGGTCCAGTTGCCGGGGGCGGTGCCGTTGACCCAGGTGTACACGTGGTCGATGGCGGCGTTGGCGGCCGAGGCGGCCGAGGACGCGCCACGGGCCTCGATGATCGCGGCGCCGCGCTTGGCGACGGTCGGGATGAAGGTGTCGGCCAGCCACGCCTCATCGTTGACGAGCTCGGCGGCGTTCTTGCCGGCCACCTCCGCGTGGAAGATGTCCGGGTACTGGGTCGCCGAGTGGTTGCCCCAGATCGTCAGCTTCTTGATGTCGGAGACGGCGGCGCCGGTCTTGGCGGCCAGCTGCGAGATCGCACGGTTGTGGTCCAGGCGGGTCATCGCGGTGAAGCGCTCGGCCGGTACGTCCGGGGCGGCGGCCTGCGCGATGAGCGCGTTGGTGTTGGCCGGGTTGCCGACGACGAGGACCTTGATGTCGTCCGCCGCGTTGTCGTTGATGGCCTTGCCCTGCGGCTTGAAGATGCCGCCGTTGGCGGAGAGCAGGTCGCCGCGCTCCATGCCCTTCGTGCGGGGGCGGGCGCCGACGAGCAGAGCGACGTTCGCACCGGCGAAGCCGACGTTGGCGTCGTCCGTGATCTCGATGTTGCGCAGCAGCGGGAAGGCGCAGTCGTCGAGCTCCATCGCGGTGCCCTCGGCGGCCTTCAGCCCCTGCGGGATCTCCAGGAGGCGCAGGTTGACCGGCACGTCCGGGCCGAGCAGGTGGCCGGAGGCGATGCGGAAGAGCAGCGCGTAGCCGATCTGGCCGGCTGCGCCGGTCACGGTGACATTCACGGGAGTGCGGGTCATGGCGATCTCCGTTAGACAGCTGGCGGTGGGGGTCCCTGCCCCTGGTGCTGGATATCCCCTGAATCTTGATGTGAAGAGATATCCAGCGATCAGGCTATCCGACCCGGAACCTCCCGGCCGCCCGGCCCCCTGTGGCACCGCACACAGCCGGTCACGCACCGCTCACTGCGACCCGTGCTCTCTCATCCGGCCGCGTCGGTGGTGCACCCCTTCGTCCCGGACGCGAGCGTCGCGCAGGCCCTGGCGTCCGCGGCCTTCTTCACGGCGACCATGGGGGTGTACGCGTCCGTGTCCGTGTCCGTGCCCGCGTCCACCGCGCCGTCCTGCCCCGCGGCGCCGCCCGCGGCGATCCGGACCGTGTCGCCCGGAGTGGCTCTGGTGATCCGGGCCCACGCCGCCGCACACGTCTCGCTGTAGCGCACCTCGACGAGACTTCCGCCGACCGTGACGCTGGAGGCCGTACGGGCGAACCGGCCGCCGCATCCCATGTCCTCCGGGTCCTTCCCCGTGCAGTCGGCGCCGCTGCACTTGACGCCTTCCGGCAACTCGGGCGCGCTGGTGCCCGGCGACGCCGACGGGGTGGCGGCAGCCTTCTTGCCGCTGTCGTCACCGCCCGGGCCGGTCAGGAGTACCGCGGCGGCTATCACCATCAGCGCGCCCACCACGCCGGCGAGGAACACGGTCAGCCTGCGGCGGTCGGCCGGCTTCCGCGGGCCGCCCCCGTGTTGCGGCTGCGGCGGTGACTGCGGTGGCTGCCCCCCTGCCGCGTCTCCGTATGCGTCCGCATGCCCGGCACCCGGGCGCGCCTGCGGCTGCTGCGGCACGCGCGGGACGGTCCCGCGTTGAATCGGTACGGACGGTGCGCGGCTTCCGCCACGCCCGTCCGTACCCCTGCCCGTGCCCGGGTCCGAACCCGCGTCCGTGGCTGTGCCGACGCCCGTGCCGGTGGCCGCACCGGCGGAGCGGCGGCTCCCGCCGTGACCCACCGGGCTGGGCCCGAACTCGCCGAGCGCCGCCCGCGCCTGGGCGATCCGGATGCCCTCCATCGTCATGTCGTGGCGCATCTCGGCGCGGCTCCAGGCCCGCTCCGCCAGCTCCCACATGGTGGTCAGATGCACCTGATTGGTGCCCGTGACCTCGGCGAGAGCGACGATCGCCCCCTTCGGCGCGAGCAGCCGTCCGTTCAGATAACGCTCCCACGACGTCTTGCTGTAGCCCGTGCGGTCAGCAACCGCGGCGATGCCCAGACCACTGCGGTCGATGAGTCTGCGCAGCTGGCCGGCAAACTCCCTGACCTGCGGGTCGAGTTCATCCGGTAGTGCCTTCCAACGAGGCATTACTTCCCCCTCAGTTCCCCCGAACGTGCCTGATGTGCCCCGCTCTGTCGTTCCCCCTTGTCCGATACGGCGGTCTACCGTTCCGGACTACCCAGGAGGATGCACAAAGGCAGGCGGTCAGTTCCTGAGGAGAGAGCGCACCGAGGCATTGGGGAGTTCGGCGCGCATCGTCGCGCGCCCCCTGCCCTGCGTTGCCGGGCCAGTCTGCCACCGTTGCGCGGCGATCACACCGTGGCGGAATGGTCACTTCCGTGCCACAGGCCACAGCGTTCCCTTGAACCGTCGTTCCGCGTCGACAAGGCTGGATCCAGGCCGGGGCAAGGCCGCTCAAGTCACCACTTTCCGGCGCTTCTCCGCTCCTGTGGGCCCCGGCCGCAGGTGTCCGTCCCTTCTCGGGGGAGGGGACGGACATCGCCCGCCGGGCGGCAGGCCGCCGCGCAGCAGCCTGCCGGGCCGAACTCCAGCAGCACTCAGCGGGATGCCATCTCCTTCTGCAGGTTGACGTCCAGCGCGTCCAGGAACTGTTCCGTGGTCAGCCATGGGGCGTCCTCGGAAATCAGCAGCGCCAGATCCTTCGTCATCCGGCCGGTCTCGACGGTCTCGATGCAGACCGTCTCCAGCGCCTCGGCGAACGCAATGACGTCGGGGGTGCCGTCCAGCTTGCCGCGGTGCGCGAGACCGCGGGTCCAGGCGAAGATCGACGCAATCGGGTTGGTCGATGTCGCCTTGCCCTGCTGGTGCTGACGGTAGTGCCGGGTGATCGTGCCGTGCGCGGCTTCCGCCTCGACGGTCCTGCCGTCGGGCGACATGAGGACCGACGTCATCAGGCCGAGCGAGCCGAAGCCCTGCGCGACGACATCGGACTGGACGTCGCCGTCGTAGTTCTTGCACGCCCAGACGTAGCCGCCCTCCCACTTGAGCGCCGAGGCGACCATGTCGTCGATCAGACGGTGCTCGTAGGTGAGACCGGCCTTCGCGAACTCCGCGCTGAACTCGGCGTCGAACACCTTCTGGAAGATGTCCTTGAAGCGGCCGTCGTACTTCTTGAGGATCGTGTTCTTCGTGGACATGTACACGGGGTACGCGCGGTCCAGGCCGTAGCGGAACGAGGTGCGCGCGAAGTCCCGGATCGACTCGTCGTGGTTGTACATCGACAGTGCGACACCGGCGCCCGGGAACTCGTGGACCTCGACCTCGACCGGATCGGAGCCGTCCTTCGGGGCGAACGTCATGGTGAGGGTGCCCGGGCCCGGGATCTTCAGGTCGGTGGCGCGGTACTGGTCGCCGAAGGCGTGACGGCCGACGACGATGGGCTTGGTCCAGCCCGGGACGAGCCGCGGCACGTTCTCCATGATGATCGGCTCGCGAAAGATGACGCCGCCGAGGATGTTGCGGATCGTGCCGTTCGGCGAGCGGTACATGGCCTTGAGGCCGAACTCCTCGACACGGCCCTCGTCCGGCGTGATCGTGGCGCACTTGACCCCGACGCCGTACTCCTTGATGGCGTGGGCGGCGTCGACGGTGACCTGGTCGTTGGTGGCGTCGCGGTGCTCGATGCCCAGATCGAAGTACTTCAGCTCGATATCGAGGTACGGGAGGATCAGCTTGTTCTTGATGAAGGACCAGATGATGCGGGTCATCTCGTCACCGTCGAGCTCCACGACGGGGTTGACCACCTTGATCTTGACCATGGAGTGAAACGTCCCTTTCGCGCTTCGGCTGTCACTTTATCTCGATACCAAGATACTCGACATCAAGATAAATGCACTCGGTCTGCTGCGCAAAAAACTGCGGCCCCCTCGCACCCGGGGTGGGTGCGAGGGGGCCGGTTCGGCGTGACGCGGAGTACGCGGCGTCCTGGATTCACTCGGCGCCGGGGGTACCGCAGTCGTACGGAGTCAGCGGATCGTGAAGCGGACCGCGTGCTCCAGGAACGGTATGTCCAACCACGGCTTGGGCTGCGCCACGAGTGAGAGCAGCACGATCAGAACGCCCAGCAGTCCGTACGTCACCAGGTCGGTGAACCGGGAACGGACCGCGAGCATGCCCACCGAGGGGACCACGCAGCGCAGCACGGCTCCACCGATGAGGGCGACGCCGATCAGTATCGTGCCGATCCTGAAGGCCTCGGCGAAGGGGTTGACGGCGACGATCAGCAGGCCGATCCCGGCTGTGCTGAGCACGGCGAGCAGCGGCCACTGACGGGCCGGGGCGGGCGCGTCCCCGGACGCCGCCCTGCCGCCGCCCTCGGGGCGCGCAGTGTCCCGGGTGAACGAGGGGAACCGCCGCGACGGGCGGGGCCCGGCACCCGGACCACCGCCGGGGGCGGAATCGCTGCTGCCGGAGCCGGCCCCCGCGGCCTCGGTCGTCGTTTCGGCCGTGGTTTCGCCGTCCGGGACTTCGGCATCCGCAGCCTCTTCGGCCGTGGTTTCGCCGTCCGGGACTTCGGCGTCCGCAGCCTCGTCGCCCGCAGGCCCGGCCTCCGGGCCCTCGGCACCGGCGCCCTCGACCGCAGCGGTCACACCCTCGCCCGGCACACCCTCGGCACGCTCATCCACGCCGCGCGCGCCCCCGCCCGGCGGCACCGGAATCGCCCGGTCCGCCGCGGCGGCCGGGTCGGCCGGACTCGTACCAGCACCCATGGGGTTCCTTCCGGATCAGGTCGGTCGGCTCAGTCGGCAGAGACGGAAGCCGCGGCAGCCGCATCGCGCTCGGCCGCCTCGACCACATTGACGAGCAGCTGGGCACGGGTCATCGGACCGACACCGCCCGGGTTCGGGGAGATCCACGCGGCGACCTCGGCCACCCCGGGGTGCACATCGCCGACGATCTTCCCGTCGTCGTCCCGGCTGACGCCGACGTCGAGCACGGCCGCGCCCGGCTTCACGTACTCGGGCTTGATGATGTGCGGCGAACCGGCGGCGGCGACGATGATGTCGGCCTGCTTGAGCTGGGCGGCGAGGTCACGCGTACCGGTGTGGCACTGGGTGACGGTGGCGTTCTCGGACTTACGGGTCAGCAGCAGCGGGATCGAGCGGCCGATGGTGACACCGCGGCCGACGACCACGACGTGCGCCCCGTTGATCTCGACGTCGTGGTGGCGGAGCAACTGGACAACGCCCTGTGGGGTGCACGGCAGCGGGCCCGTCTCGTTCAGGACGAGCCGGCCGAGGTTCATCGGGTGCAGACCGTCGGCGTCCTTGGCCGGATCCATCAGCTCCAGGACACGGTTGGTGTCGATGCCCTTGGGGAGGGGAAGCTGCACGATGTACCCCGTGCAGTCGGGGTTGTCGTTGAGCTCCCGTACGACGTCCTCGATCTCCTCCTGGGTGGCGGTGTCGGGAAGTTCGCGCTGGATGGAGCCGATGCCGACCTGCGCACAGTCGCGGTGCTTGCCGTTCACGTACCACCTGCTGCCCGGGTCGTCCCCGACGAGCAGGGTTCCCAGGCCTGGGGTGATGCCCTGCGCCTTGAGGGCCGACACGCGGACGGTCAGATCGGACTTGATCGCGGCTGCGGTGGCCTTGCCATCGAGAATCTGGGCAGTCATAGTGCCCATCCTCGCGGATGACCCCACCTGCATACCAATTCTGGGTGCCGAGGGTGGACACGATGTTGCACTTGAGCAACATCCACCAACAGCGACTGGACAAACTTACGTCCCGCTTATAACGATGAAGGCCGCAGTGCCGCAGAAGTACCGGGGGGCGGACCACTGACATTTTCTGGCTCTCCTGCTTCATGAGTGGGTCACTCTGTCCGGGGTTGGCGGCCGGGCAGGGTGGGCTTGTTGCCGGCGAGGGTGAGCATGACGAGGGCGATGACTGCGTCGGCGGAGTGGAAGCCGAAGCCACGGCGGATGATCAGGCGGGTCTTGGTGTTCGTCGATTCGATCAGGCCGTTGGACATGCCGGTGGTCAACGCGGACCGGATGGCGTCGTAGTGGCGTCGGATCTTGCGCTGAAGATCGACGAAGCTGTCGATGCGGCACCGCTGGGCCCAGCCGAGCCACCGGTCCAGGGCCCCCAGCGCGGCCGTCGGGCGGGTCTTGGCCAGGGAGAACACCGTGCGGAGGGATTCCTTCAGGCGCCAGGCCCGGTGCAGGCGGGGGTCGGTGGCGGCGATCCAGGTGAGCTTCGCGGCTTGGCGGTCGGTCAGGTCCGCCTCGTTCTTCCACAGCGCGAACCGGGAGTCCTTCAACGCCCGGGCCCGGTCCTTGTCGCCGGCCTCGTGCCGCGCCCGGTTCCACGCCGCGCGGCGCTCGGTGTCCAACGCTTCGGTGGCCCAGGCGACCACGTGGAAGGGGTCCATGACCCGGATCGCATGCGGGGCCCGGCGGACCAGGGCCTCGGCGATCCAGCCGGCACCGTCGGCGCTGATGTGGGTCAGCCTCGCGACACGCTCCGGGCCGAGGTGGTCGAAGAAGGCGTCCATGACGTCCTTGCCGTGCCCGTCGGCCATCCACACCACCCGCCCCGTGTCATGGTCGACCACGCAGGTCATGTACTTGTGCCCGCGCTTGTAGGAGATCTCGTCGATCCCGATCCGCCGCAGACCCGCGAGCCGGTCGACACGCCGGTCCCGGTCGGCGACGAACCGTTCCACGATCCGGCCCACGGTCCGCCATGAGGTCCGCATCAGCACCGCCGTCGCGGACTTCGAGCACTCCGCTGCCAGCCAGACGGTCTGCTGGTCGAAGGCCAGGGTGTGACCGGCACCGTGCCGGGCCCAGGGCACCCAGGTCACCGTCGGACCGTGATTCCGGCAGGCCACCCGGGGCGCGTCGGCCTCCAGGAACACCTTCATCGCCCCGTGGTCCAGGGCCCGCCACCGGCGCCGGCCCCGCCCGGTGTCGTACCAGGGCGCGGGCCGGGAACAGATCCCGCACCGCTGCCGCCGACGCGCTTCGGGCCGTACCGATACGACCACGCACCGTTCGCTCTCGTCGAAACGGACG